>JAEXJH010000443.1 GCA_023445955.1 Pseudomonadota bacterium | reverse complement strand
CCATGGGGGCGCAGGACCTGGAATGGCGGGTCGGCGGCACGGGCGGCGGGGCCGCTGATGGCGGCCGCGACCTGGCCGCCGCCTTCTATGCGCTCACCCCGGCTGGCGACATGGACCGCAAGCGATGGTGGTTCGAATGCAAGGGCCGCTCCAAGACGCTGGAGGCCGACCAGGTCAAGGCGGCGGTCAACAACGCGCTGGGCGAGCCTGGCCTCGACTACATCGTCATCGTCACCAACACGACCTTCACCAACCCCACCCGTGATTGGGTGGTGCGCTGGCAGCAGGCGCACCCCACGCCGGTCGTGCAGCTGTGGGACGGCGTGACGCTGGAGCGGATGCTGTCGCGCCAGCCGCAGGTCGTCATGCGCTTGTTCGCCCAGGCGCTGAGCTTGGAGGGCCGGGTCAAAGCGGCCAAGGATCGGTTCTGGGGCCGGCTCGAATTCGTCGCCCCCAAGCTGCTGGCCGAGTTCTGGGCCGCCCGGCGCGAAGTCGACCTGGACGGCATGACGCTTTTTGCGCTGATCGCCACCGAGTTCGCGGCCGGCTCGATCGCGCAGCGGCCCTGGGCCGCCGACCTCGACAAGGCCAAGCTGGCCGAGACCCTCCAATACGCCATCGCCAACATCTTCTATCTGATCCAACGCGCCGAAGACGCCGGTCAAAGATCCGAGCCGCTGCTGCGCGCCCAGGCCTATGTCGTGCTGGTCGCCCTGCAGGCCTTCGGCCCGACCGCCGTCACGGAGCTGCTGCGGGTGCTGATGGCGGGCGATCCCGACAATCCCTACCCCGATGTCGTCCAGAGCATGCTTCTGATGCCGATCATCGACCAGCTGCTGGGCGAACTGCAGGAGGTCTGTTCGTCCGACTGTCAGCGGTTCACGACGACCTTGCACGCCCTGCGTACCGAAGACGGCGACGAGGTCGAAGACTACTGGTGGCGGCTGGACCAAAGGGGCTTGCCGCGTCTTGAGGACCCGACCGCCCACCTTCGCCTGGAGCGCACAGGGGCGCCCTGCAAGGTCGGCTTCGCGCTGAACGACGAGGTCACTTGTCCGCTGTTCGACGCCGAACCGACCCTGGAAAACCTGGAAGCCATGCTGACGGTGTTCGCCAAGGTCTCGGCGTTCCGGAAGATCGACGCCCAAGGCCGCCATGCCGAACGCGTGGCTCGGATCGCCGAGTTCAACGCCAGCCCGCTGCGCCGGCCGCCCACTCCCACGCCGGCTGAGGGCGGCGAAACGGCCTAAGACCACCTCGCCACGGCCCCGGCCGGGCTTAGTTCATGACCTTCTTGCGGATGTGCTGGGCCGCGCGCCGCATGGATTCCGCCTCGCGGGGCTTGCCCACGTGATCCAGCGTGACGGCCGCCATTTCGGCGCGAGCCACGACCTCGGCGAGGCTGGCGCCGGGAAAGGCCTCGATCAGGTGGCGCGAGGCCGTCTCCCAGTCGACGTCATCCAACGATTTGGGCGGTTTGGCCATGTCCAAGGCTAACGTCGAGGGACCGCGCCCGTCAAAGCACAGTCGCCTTGATGCCCCGGCCTACTCGGCGCGCCCCCGCCGCCCGCGCACGAAGGCGCGGTCGGTGGCCATGAACTGGTCGAGCATTGGCACGATCAGGCGAACCGGCTCGGCCGCCTTGCCGCCGGTCTGGGTCGCGTGGGCCTGGGCGTAGGCGACGAGGTTGCGGTGGGTGGCGGCCGGAACGTCCACCGTCATCTTGACCGGGGTCTCGTCCTCCAGCGGACGCAGTTTCAGCTTATTCATGGACGGGCTCCCACGCGGTAGGGCTCAAGGACGAGGTCCTTGCTGAGTAGGACGCGCAGCGGCGCCCCGGGGCGGATGGTCAGGGTCGGCGCGCGGTCGAGACTGCGGCCCACGACTTGGCGCCCGACATCGCTGACGGCGTCGGCGCCGCCACGTCGAATGGCTCGGACCAGGCTGGACTCGTCGCTCGACGAGCCGGTCTCGGCCCCGATCGCCAGCACGGTCGAAAGGCCCGCCGCCGCCAGGATCCGGCCGCTGTGGCGATCGACGCCATCCTGCAGGCCGGCCATGCCTTGCACGTCGGCGGCCGGGAGCTTGTCGAGCACGATGGAGCGGCCTGATGGCAGGATCAGCCGGGTCCAGGCCACCCGCAGGCGGCTCTGTCCGACCCGGATCTCCGCCTCATACTCCCCGACCAGCCGCGCGCCCGCCGGGATCAGCAGGAAGCCACCGCCGAGGCTGTCGTAGACGTCCTGGGTGACCTGGGCGATGGCCAGACCCGGCGCGTCCGACCGCAGGCCGGTGACCAGGGCGGCGGGGATCACCGCGCCGGCCTGCAGCACATAGGGCGAGGCCGGCGCCTGAAGACGCTCCACGCTCGTCGTCCTGGCGTCTGGCCCGGCGACCTCGGGCTTTACGGCCGGCGAGGCCTGGCCGCCGCGATCAGCCCGCCCCGCCGCGAAGAGGCCACTCTGTTGGGCCGCGCGCCGCACCACCGCGCGCGCCTCGCGGTCCGGATC
>JAEXJH010000442.1 GCA_023445955.1 Pseudomonadota bacterium | reverse complement strand
GGGCCGGACGTCGCCGACGACTGGATCGCCGAACGCTGCGGTCCGGGCGACGTGGTGGTGACCAACGACATCCCCCTGGCCGACCGGGTGCTGAAGGCCGGCGGCGCGGCTCTGGCCCCGAACGGGCGGGTGTTCAGCCCCGACATGATCGGTTCGGCCCTGGCCTCGCGGTCGATCGGCGAGCACCTGCGCTCGATGGGCGAGGTCACCAAGGGCCCCGCCGCCTTCGCCAACGCCGACCGCTCGCGGTTCCTGCAGGCGCTGGACCAGTTGGTGGTCAAGGCCAAGCGCGCGGCGCCGCGATGATCGAGATCACGTCCTGGCTGCGGATCGACGAGGACGAGCTAGTCTGGAAGGCCACCCGCGCCTCGGGTCCCGGCGGCCAGCACGTCAACAAGACCAGCACAGCGATCGAGCTGCGATACGACGTGCGCAACTCCCCGGTCCTGCCCGAAGACGTCAAGGCGCGGCTGGAGACCCTGGCCGGCAGTCGGATGACCCAGGACGGCGTGCTGATACTGTTCTCGCAGGGCTCTCGCTCGCAGGAAATGAACCGCCAGGACGCGCTGGATCGCCTGGTCGACCTGATCCGCAAGGCGACAGAGAAGCCGAAGCCCCGACGGCCTACGAAGCCGACCTATTCCAGCAAGCTCAAGCGCCTGGACGGCAAGGCCAAACGCGGGACGGTGAAGTCCGGACGCGGACGGGTAAAGTTCGACGACTGAGACGCCGCTCTAAGCCGTCTCCGGCGGCGCCGGGGTCGAAAACGCGATCACGTCCTGTTTCCAGTCCGGCTCCACGATCAGGCCCGACAGCATCTTCTGCAAATACCGCGTCATGGCGGCCTGCTCTTCCGTGGTCAGATTGGCGCAGATGTCGCGGTTCAGCGGACGGATCTCGGCGCGGATCTTCTCCAGCAGGCTGCGACCGGCGTCCGTCAGACAGATCACCACAATCCGGCGGTCGTTGGCCGAGGCCTCGCGCGCCACCAGGCCGTCGCTGATCAGGCTGTCGATCGAGCGGGTCAGCGTCGTGCGGTCGGTCGCCGCCAGCTTGGCCAGACGGGTCATCGACAGGTCGCCGAACCGTCGCAGCGAGATCATCGCCACCCACTTGGCGAAGGTCAGGCCGTGCTGCGCCAGAAGGTCGGCCGCCACGGCGCGGCGATGCTGTTCGGTCTGATAGAGAAGATAGCTCAGATAACTCGGCAGCGGCAGCGCATGGTCCTGAACCACGTGTGCGCGCTCTTCCCCCTCGTACATTGTCGTTTTCCGCCCCCACAAAACGGCGCTCTGTGTCTCACACGGTTAACGGTCACGCAATCTGCGGCGCCCGTGGGGGAAACGAAAAACCCCGCGAAAGGCTTCGCGGGGTCATCTTTTTCTATTTAAACGGGAAAATCAGGCCGCGACGGCGCGGTTACGGCTGAGGCCGCGCGTCAACCAATCGTCCGGGTAGGTCTCACGCACGGTGATCGACTTGAACTGGGTGACCGGGATGCTGGCGTGATCACCGGGGTTGAGATCACGCGACACCGAGTGGCCGGCGAACTCCTCGATGATGGTGATCACTTGGCTGGAGCCGGCGGCGTTCTCGATCAGGACCATGTTCATGGCGTGCGTCTCGGTGGTCTCGAGGAAAGGGGAAAGTCGCTTACGGGAGAGAGGAAAGCCGGCCTTACATCTGGCTCGGCAGGACGCGTTCCTTGAGACCCTTCAGGGCCCAGGTCTCGACGGCCCGCGCATTGCCCAGGCGGCGGAAGGCGCCGGCCGTGTGCTGCTCGCAGTAGGAGCCGCGGGCGGTGTGCTTGGGACGGCCGCAGAAGCCGAAGTCGTCGCCTTCCGGATTGCCGATCGGCCAGCGGCACGAGTGGGCGCCCAGTTCCAGGATGCCCGAGGTCGGCAACAGGTCCTCCTCGGTGCGCTCATAACGCGGCGCGACGTGGGGGGCGGCCGTGGTCTCGCGGGTCGGACGGCGGACGGCGATGCGCGACGGGGCGCGGACAGAGCTCGTCCGTTGACGGACGGGGGTTTCGCGAACGGTGATGCCCAGACGGTGCACCTTGCCGATCACCGCGCTTCGGCTGACGCCGCCCAGTTGACGCGCCACCTGGCTCGCGCTGAGGCCTTCCAGCCAAAGCTTCTTGAGGGTCGCGGTGCGCTCTTCGCTCCAGTCCATGATCTTGTTTCCCAGCCCAGCCCGGAGCCAGCCCGCTCCGTGAGGAAATTGGTAGATTTTATGGTTAACGCACGTCAAACGGTTATGTGCAGACCCACGGTTTGCGATTTCACTTTTTGCGAAAAGAATCACGTAGATACCGGCAATTGTCGCAGGGCCGTGCTCAAGCTCATCTTAAGGAACAATGTTCCGTGACAAGCCTGCGGCCCTGATTTTATAAGGGTTTGGAATGCGTCGCGCCGTCGCAGAGCCTGCGGCGAAACGTCAGTCGGGGATCATCATGCGTATGTTGAAACTGGCCGCCTTCGCGGCGCTTTGCGTGACCATTTCGGCCTGTTCGAAGGACGGCGGCGGTTCGGGCGAGGCGCCCGCCTCGGCGCCGGCCGATGCGCCCGCGGCCGCCGCGGCGCCGACGGA
>JAEXJH010000441.1 GCA_023445955.1 Pseudomonadota bacterium | reverse complement strand
TGCGGGGGCGCTCGTCACCACAGCGTGATGTTCCCGACACTGGCGTCCGCGCGGGGCTCTGCTTAGCTTCTGGGTGGGCGTTTCCAGCGAAGCGCCTGGGGGCGAGACAAATCCGCCGCCGGTCCGGGTGACTGGCGCAGATGGAGAACACGATGCCGCAAACCGCAGCCGATAAGCCTCACATCCTGCTGTCCCACGAGATGCTGATCCCGCTTCAGCCCTTGCTGGAGGGCGCCTACGAGGTGCACCGGTTGTGGGACTATCCCGACAGGATGGCGTTCCTGGACGGACCGGGGCGGCGGGTGCGGGCCATCGTCCACGCGGGCGAGTTCGCCCTGTCGCGCGACATGCTCTCGGAGATGTCTCAATTGGGCCTGATCGCCTGTGTCAGCGTCGGCTATGACGGCGTCGACGTGCCGTGGTGCAAGGCGCACGGCATCGCCGTCACCCATTCCACCGGCCTCAACGCCGCCGACGTCGCCGACCACGCGGTGGGTCTGGTCCTGGCCACCTGGCGCGGCATCGTGGAGGGCGACCATCGTCTGCGCTCGGGTCACTGGACTCACGCCGAACGCATGGCCCCGCGCCACGGCCTGCGCGGCCGCAAGGCCGGTATCGTCGGCCTCGGCCACATCGGCGAGGCCGTGGCCAGCCGCCTCTCGGCCTTCGAGATGAAGATCGCCTGGTGGGGGCCGCGTCCCAAGGAGAGCGACTATCACCGCGCCGACAGCCTGATGGCCCTGGCCCGCGACAGCGACGTGCTGGTCGTCTGCTCGCGCTCGGACGCCTCCAACCACCACCTGATCAACAAGGCCGTGATCGAGGCGGTGGGGCCGCAGGGCCTGATCGTAAACGTGGCGCGCGGCGCGCTGATCGACGAGGACGCCCTGATCGAGGCCCTGAAAGCGGGCACGCTGGGCATGGCCGCCCTCGACGTCTACGCCCAGGAGCCGACGCCCGCCGCGCGCTGGGTGGGCGTGCCGCATACCGTGCTGACCCCGCACTCGGCCGGCGCGACCCTGGACAGCATCCCGGCCATGGTCAGCCTGACCCTCGAGAACCTGCGCCGCTACTTCCATGGCGAGCCGCTGGCCACCCCGGTCGCGGCCTAGGCCGGAAACGGCGCGGCGAACGCCTCCGGCTCCAGCCGCAGGCCGTTCGCCAGCAGGCTGACGGTTCGGTAGAAGCCGGCCAGCATCATCAGTTCGATCCGGGCTTCTTCCGAGAAGGCTTCCGACAGACGCGCCCACAGGGCGTCGTCGATGTCGGCGCGGGCGTTGACCGCGTCGCAGAAGCCGATCAGCAGCGCCTCGCGCGGGCTCCAGCAAGCCGCGACGCCTGGCGTGGTCGTGGCCGTCAATTGCTCGGCGTCGAGCCCGGCCGCGCCGGCGAACAGCGCCGCGTGGACGCCCCACTCATAGGCCGCGCCGTTGAGGGCGCAAACGCGATGGATGACGATCTCGCGCTCGCGCAGGGTCACATGGCCGGGGTCCAGCAGGCCGCCGCCGGTGAAGCGGGAAAACAGACGCTCGTCGCGGGCCAAGGTGCGGAACAGCGACAGCGGCTGGTCACCGGGCGTCTTCAACTGTTCGAGCGTGCGGGCGACGCTGGCGGGGTAGGGGGCTCTGGCGGGTTCGATCCTCGGCGACATGGCGGCTCCTTCGTGCTACAAAATTTGTAACATGGAAAATTCCGACAACGCTACAAAAAATGAAGCGCCTTTGCCCGGGCGCGCCGTTCGCGGCTCGGAGAGCGGCAAGCCGATCATGGCGGCGCTGGATCTGCTGGGCCGGCGCGGCGCGTTGCGCATAGTCTGGGAACTGCGTGAGGGCCGCGTCCTGACCTTTCGCGCCCTGCAGGCGGCGGCCGAGCTGCCGCCGGGGACGCTGAACACGCGCCTGTCCGAGCTGCGCGCCGCCGACATCGTGGCCGCCGACGGCGGCTATCGTCTCAGCCCGCGCGGTGCGGACTTGATCATCGCGCTGTGGCCTCTGCTAAGGTGGTCTGAGGATTGGGCGAGCGCGACAGGGGATTAGCGATGGCCAAGGTGCTGGGTCTGGGCGGGGTGTTCTACAAGGCCGAGGGTCCGGCCGCCGTGCGCGACTGGTACGCGCGGGTGCTGGGCTTCGAAATCCACTCGTGGGGCGGGGCGGTGTTCAAGTCGCCGCGCACCGCGACCACCAACTGGGCGCTTTTCGGCGCCGACAGCCAGTATTTCGCGCCCTCGACGGCGCCGTTCATGATCAATTTCGTGGTCGATGATATCGACGGCGTGTTGGCCAAGGCCGCCGCCGAGGGCGTCGAGCCGACGGGCCGCCAGGACGAAGACGGCATGGGCCGTTTCGCTTGGCTGATCGACCCGGCAGGGGTTAAAATCGAGCTTTGGGAGCCTGCGGCCGGCATCGGCGAGGCATAATATCCTCTTGCCAAATCGGACATAAAGATATCTTTATGTCCCTATGAAGCTCACCGCTGAACAGGTCGTCGAAGTGCTGCGCGCCGCCGGCGAGTCGACGCGCCTGCGTCTGCTGGCCTTGCTGGCAGCAGAGGAGCTGTCGGTGCTGGAGCTGTGCCGGATCCTGGACCAGAGCCAGCCGCGCGTCTCGCGTCACCTGAAGCTGCTGGCCGAAGCGGGCTTGGTCGAGCGCTTTCCGGACGGGGCCTGGGTGTTCTACCGCCTAGCCGCCAAGTCGCCTGGGCGCTTCCTCGTGGAGCAGGCGCTGGACCTGATCGACGACACCGATCCGATCGTGCGGCTGGACGCCGACAAGCTGTCGGCCGTGCGCGCCGAGCGCTCGACCGACGCCCAGGCCTATTTCGCCCGCAACGCCGCGCGCTGGAACGAGATCCGCTCGCTGTATGTCGATGAGGCCGAGGTCGAGGCGGCGATCCTGCGCGCGACCGGCGAGGGGCCGTTCGCAGAGCTGGTCGACCTGGGCGCGGGCGCGGGCCGCATGCTAACGCTGCTGGGCAAGCGCGCCAACAACGCCCTGGGCCTGGATCTCTCGCAGCAGATGCTTAACATCGCCCGCGACGAGGTGACCAAGGCGGGTCTCTCCAGCTGCGAGCTGCGCCACGGCGACATCTTCCGCACCGGCCTGCCGGGCGGCTGCGCCGACCTGGTCACCGTCCACCAGGTGCTGCACTACCTGACCGATCCGGCCAACGCCGTGGCCGAGGCCGCGCGCCTGGTCACGCCCGGCGGCCTGCTGCTGATCGCCGACTTCGCCCCGCACGACCACGAGTTCCTGCGCGAGGCGCACCAGCACCGCCGCCTGGGCTTCGATGACGTCGAGATCGTCACCTGGCTGCAGGCTGCGGGCCTGGCGCTGGAAAGCAACATCGCCCTGCCGCCGGCCACCGACGAGGGGCTGACCGTCAAGATCTGGACCGCCCGCCGCCCCGCCGCCGCGCTGGCCGAGAGGAACGCCGCATGACCCTTCCGCCTACCCGCCGCGTGATCGGTCCCGTCGCCCGCGCCGGCGAGCGCACCTATCGTCCCCGCGTTTCGTTCGAGTTCTTCCCGCCCAAGACCCCGGCGATGGAGGAGAGCCTGTGGCAGGCCATCACCCGCCTGGCTCCGCTGGACCCGGCCTTCGTCTCGGTGACCTACGGCGCCGGCGGCTCGACGCGTGAGCGTACGCACCGCACGGTCAAGCGCATCCTGGACGAGACCAATCTCAAGCCCGCCGCCCACCTGACCTGCGTCGGCGCCTCGCGTGACGAGGTCGACGAGGTGATCCGCGAATACTGGGAGACGGGCGTTCGCCACATCGTCTCGCTGCGCGGCGACCCGCCTCCGGGCGAGGGCGGGATCGGCGGCGTCTACGTGCCGCGCGAGGACGGCTACGCCAACGCCACCGAGCTGACCAAGGCCCTGCGCGGCATCGCGCCGTTCGAGGTGCTGGTCGGCGTCTATCCGGAGAAGCACCCGGAAAGCCCGTCGCTGGAGCACGACATTGATGTCCTGAAGCAGAAGGTCGACGCCGGCGCGACGCTGGGCATCAGCCAGTTCTTCTTCGATATCGACGCCTTCCTGCGCTATGTCGACAAGGTCCGCGCCGCCGGGATCACCATTCCGATCGTGCCGGGGATCATGCCGGTCACGAACTTCGCGGGCCTGAAGAAGATGGCGGCCGCCTGTCAGACGGCGATCCCGTCGTGGCTGGGCAACCTGTTCGACGGCCTCGAGCACGACGCCGAGACCCGCCGCCTGATCGCCTGCTCGGTCGCTGCCGAGATGTGCGCCAAGCTGCAGGAGCAGGGCTTCGAGGACTTCCACTTCTACACCCTGAACCGGGCTGACCTGGTCTATGCGATCTGCCGTGTGCTGGGCATTCGCGAGACGACGCCGGCTCCGGCGGAGGCCGCCGCATGAAGGCCCTGATCCTCGCCCTGGCGCTGCTGGCCACGCCGGCCGTCGCGCACCAGACCGCCGCCCCGGCCGACGACAACGCCAACTGGGTTCGGCCGATCAAGCCGTACCGCGTGGTCGGCAACATCTACTATGTCGGCTCCGAAGGCCTGTCGGTCTGGCTGATCACCTCGTCGGAGGGCCACATCCTGCTGGATGGCGGCCCGTCGGCGGAAGGCGGCAAGCTGATCGAGCGCAGCATCCAGCAGTTGGGCTTCCAGCTGGCGGACGTGAAGGTGCTGATCAACACCCACGCCCACTACGACCACGCCGGCGGCTTCGCCCAGCTGAAGGCCGATATCCCCCAGGCCAAGCTGTGGGCCTCGCGCCTGGACGAGCCGGCGCTGGAGGCCGGCCACCACATTGGCGGCAACAGCAACGGCCCGACGCCGTTCCCGGCGGTCAAGGTCGACAAGGCCTTCGGCGATGGCCAGAAGCTGAAGCTGGGCGAGACGACCCTAGTCGCCCACCTGACGCCGGGCCACTCGATCGGCTGCACCACCTGGACGACCCAGGTGACCGAGAAGGGCCGTCCGCTGAACGTCACCTTCAACTGCTCGCTGTCGGTGGCCGGCAACCAGCTGGTCGGCAACAAGGAGCACCGCAACATCGTCGCCGACTATCGCGCCAGCTTCGCGGCCATGCGCGCCATCCCGACCGACGTGATGCTGCCCAGCCACGAAGAGCAGGGCGACCTGCTGGCCAAGCGCCAGAAGCAGCTGCGCGGCGATCCGAACGCCTTCGTCGATCCGACCGAACTGGGCCGTCTCGTCGACGGCTATGAGACCCGATTCAACCAGGAACTGGCGCGCCAGCAGGCCGCCGCTCCCGGAGCCAAGCGATGACCGACCTGACTATCCGCGCCAACCGCGTCGCCGCCCTCAAGGGCGCGTCGAAGCAGAAGATCCTGATCCTGGACGGCTCCTGGGGCGTGATGTTCCAGAAGAAGGGCCTGACCGAGGCCGACTATCGCGCCGATCGCTTCGCCGACTACAACGGCCAGATGAAGGGCAACAACGACATCCTGTGCCTGACCCGGCCGGATCTCGTGGCCGAACTGCACGACGCCTATTTCTCGGCTGGCGCCGACATTTCCGAGACCAACACCTTCTCGGGCACCACCATCGCCCAGGCCGACTATCACCTGGGCCAGCAGGACGTCTGGGACATCAATTTCGAGGGCGCCAGGATCGGCCGCTCGGTCGCCGACCGCTGGAACGCCGAGAACCCCGCCTCGCCGAAGTTCATCGCCGGCTCGATCGGGCCGCTGAACGTCATGCTGTCGATGTCGTCCGACGTGAACGATCCTGGCGCGCGCAAGGTGACCTTCGACCAGGTGTACGAGGCGTACCGCCAGCAGGTGGACGCGCTGTACAAGGGCGGAGTCGATCTCTTCCTGATCGAGACCATCACCGACACCCTGAATTGCAAGGCCGCGATCAAGGCCATCCTCGACCTGCGCGACGAGGGCCATGAGGAGCTGCCGATCTGGATTAGCGGCACCATCACCGATCGCTCGGGCCGCACCCTGTCGGGCCAGACGGCCGAGGCGTTCTGGAACAGCGTCAAGCACTGCAAGCCGTTCGCGGTAGGCTTCAACTGCGCCCTGGGCGCTGACTTGATGCGCCCGCACATCGCCGAGATGGCCCGCATCGCCGACACCCTGGTCGCGGCCTATCCCAATGCCGGCCTGCCCAACGCCATGGGTCAGTACGACGAGGAGCCGCACGAGACCGGCCACGCCTTGCACGAGTGGGCCAAGGACGGCCTCGTCAACATCCTGGGCGGCTGCTGCGGCACCACGCCGGATCACATCCGTCACGTCGCCGATGAAGTGCGCGGCGTGACCCCTCGTCAGATCCCCGAGCGTCCCAAGGCCATGCGCCTGGCGGGCCTCGAACCGTTCGAATTGGCCTAAGCGACTATGAGACCCGTCTTCGTCAACATCGGTGAGCGCACCAACGTCACCGGCTCGGCCAAGTTCAAGAAGCTGATCGTCGAGGGCGACTATCCGGCCGCCCTGTCGGTCGCGCGCCAGCAGGTGGAAGCCGGCGCCCAGGTCATCGACGTCAACATGGACGAGGGCCTGCTCGACTCCAAGCAGGCGATGATCACCTATCTGAACCTGATGGCCGCCGAGCCGGACATCGCCCGCGTGCCGGTGATGATCGACAGCTCCAAGTGGGAGGTGATCGAGGCCGGGCTGAAGTGCGTCCAGGGCAAGGCGATCGTCAACTCGATCTCCATGAAGGAAGGCGAGGCCAAGTTCATCGAGCAGGCCAAGCTGTGCCTGCGCTACGGCGCGGCCGTGGTGGTGATGGCTTTCGACGAGGTCGGCCAGGCCGACACCGCCGCCCGCAAGATCGAGATCTGCACCAAGGCCTACGATATCCTCGTGAACAAGGTGGGCTTCCCGCCGGAAGACATCATCTTCGACCCGAACATCTTCGCCGTGGCGACGGGGATCGAGGAGCACGACAACTACGCCGTCGACTTCATCGAGGGCACGCGCGAGATCAAGAAGCGCTGTCCCTACGCCCGCATCTCGGGCGGGGTGTCGAACGTGTCGTTCAGCTTCCGCGGCAACGAGCCGGTGCGCCGGGCGATCCACTCGGTGTTCCTGTACCACGCCATCGAGGCGGGCATGGACATGGGCATCGTCAACGCCGGCGACCTGCCGGTCTATGACGCCCTGGACCCCGAACTGCGCGAGGCCGTCGAGGACGTGATCCTCAACCGCCCGCAGCGGACCAATGTCTCCAACACCGAGCGCCTGGTCGACATGGCCCCGCGCTACAAGGGCGAGAAGGGCCAGGTTCAGACCGCCAACCTGGAATGGCGCAAGGGCACGGTGAACGAGCGCATCACCCACGCGCTGGTCCACGGCATCACCGAGTTCATCAACGAGGACACCGAAGAGGCGCGCCTGTCGGTCGCGCGGCCGCTGCACGTCATCGAAGGCCATCTGATGGATGGCATGAACGTGGTTGGCGACCTGTTTGGCTCAGGCAAGATGTTCCTGCCGCAGGTGGTCAAGTCGGCCCGCGTCATGAAGCAGGCCGTGGCCTGGCTCGAACCCTTCATGGAGGCCGAGAAGGAAGGCCAGGAGCGCCAGGCGGCCGGCAAGGTGCTGATGGCGACCGTGAAGGGCGACGTCCACGACATCGGCAAGAACATCGTCGGCGTCGTGCTGCAGTGCAACAACTACGAGGTCATCGACCTGGGCGTCATGGTCCCGGCCGATCGCATCCTCGACGAAGCCAAGAAGCACAAGGTCGACATGATCGGCCTGTCGGGCCTGATCACCCCGTCGCTGGACGAGATGGTGTTTGTGGCCGCCGAGATGGAGCGCCAGGGCTTCACCATCCCGCTGCTGATCGGCGGGGCCACCACCAGCCGCACCCACACGGCGGTCAAGATCGAGCCGGCCTATCACAAGGGCTCGACCACCTATGTGCTGGACGCCAGCCGGGCGGTGGGCGTGGTCTCGGGGCTGTTGTCGCCGACCGAGCGCGACCGCCTGCAGGCCGAGACTCGCACCGAATATGTCCGCATCCGCGAGCAGTATGCCCGAGGCCAGACGGTCAAGGCGCGCACCAGCATCCAGGACGCCCGCAAGAAGAAGTTCGCCATCGACTGGGCGGGCTACACGCCGCCCAAGCCGGCCTTCATCGGCGCGCGCACCTTCGAGCCCACGCTCGATGAGCTGGTCCCGTTCATCGACTGGTCGCCGTTCTTCGCCAGCTGGGAGCTGATCGGCCGCTTCCCGCAGATCCTGGAGGATGACGTGGTCGGCCAGGCCGCCACCGACCTCTATCGCGACGCCCGCGCCATGCTGGACAAGGTGCTGGCCGAGAAATGGTTCGGCGCCAAGGGCGTGATCGGCTTCTGGCCGGCCCAGGCCGACGGTGACGACATCGTTCTCTATACGGACGACACCCGCACGACCGAGCTGTCGCGCCTGTTCACCCTGCGCCAGCAGATGGACAAGGGCGAGGGCAAGACGAACGTGGCGCTGTCGGACTTCGTCGCGCCGATCGGCCAGGGCGGCGACTATGTCGGCGGCTTCGCCGTCACCGCCGGCCATGGCGAGGACGAGATCGTCAAGGCGTTCAAGGACGCCGGCGACGACTACAGCGCCATCATGGCCTCGGCCCTGGCCGACCGCCTGGCCGAAGCCTTCGCCGAGTGGCTGCACTACAAGGCCCGTGTCGAGCTGTGGGGCTACGCGCCCGAAGAGGCGGCCGACACCGACGTGATGATCGCCGAGAAGTACCAGGGCATCCGCCCCGCGCCCGGCTATCCGGCCCAGCCCGACCACACCGAGAAGGGTACGCTGTTCACGCTGCTGGACGCCGAGGCCGCCACCGGCCTGAAGCTGACCGAGAGCTACGCCATGACCCCGGGCGCGGCGGTCTCGGGCCTCTATTTCAGCCACCCGCAGGCGCACTATTTCGGCGTGGGCAAGGTCGACGCCGACCAGGTCGAGGACTACGCGGCCCGTAAGGGGTGGGACGTCGCCACCGCCGAGCGCTGGCTGTCGCCGATCCTCAACTACGACTCGGCCGCCCGGGCGCGCGACGCGGCGGCCTGATTTGGTCTTCCTCCCGCCCTCGAAAGTGGGTGGAGGAGGGCGGTTCGTCCCATTTTGGTGCGAACCGTCTCTCTACCTAGGGTTATTGAACTCGCGATAACCGGCAGCGTTCTTGCAGCGCCCGTCCAAGGCAACGAGGACGAGGTCTGTGATGTCCAATTTTGCACGACTGGCGAGCTTCGAGGGGCGCGGTCCCGTCTCGACGTTCTGGTGGGCTGTGCTCGGCGCGGCGCTGGTGGCCCTGGCCCCGGTGTCCAGCGACGGCCTGCTGAGCTTGGCCGGCTTGCCCAATTGGCATCCACTGGCCGTGATCGAAGGCCCCGGCGCGGGCTGGGCGATCTGGCAACAGGCGGTCAGCATGGCCTATCTGGTGGCCCTGGTCCCGACGACCTGGCTGCTGCTGGCCGCCCTGGTCCGACGCTGCCATGACCGCGACCGGAGTGGCGCGTTCTTGTTGGTGCTGCTCATTCCAGTCGTACAGTTGTGGCCGCTCGTCGAGTTGGGCCTGCTGCGCGGCGCGCGGGGCGAGAACACCTTTGGGCTTCCGGACGAACTGCTCTGGGACCGCGAGGCATTGGAGCTGGAGCCGCTTCAGCCGGTCCAGGTCGTCCCGAAGCCATACGTCCCGCCGCATCCCTTCGACGAAGCGCCGCTGGCCTTGGATGACGTGGCTCCCGAGGCCGTCCGGCCGGTCGCCGGGAAGCCTGGCGTGCCGCTGATGCTGGCGCCGCTGGTCAAGTACGCGCGGTTCGACGGGCGGGCCACGCGGTCGGAATATTGGCTGTTCCTGCTGTTCCAATGGGCGGTTCTGGCGGTGGTGTTCTTCGGCCTGTCGGCCTTCCTGCCGCGGGAGTCCGGATCCGCGCCGTTCCTGCTGATGGGCGTGGGGACGGCGACGATAGGCCTGCTGCTGCCTAGCCTGGCGGTGACCGCGCGCCGGCTGCACGATAGCGGCCTGTCGTTCGCCTGGTGGCTGGTGACCTTCATCCCGGTCGTCGGCAGCGTAATCAACCTGGTGCTGATGTGCCTGGCGGGGACGCGCGGCGGCAACGCCTACGGTCCCGATCCGCGCGAAACTCAAATCGCGTAACGATGTGCGATAAATTGTCCACAGGACTGTCACGGTAAGGACTTCTGCAACCGTTCGCAGGAAGGATGCGCCATCTCAGGGGAGTGGGATGGATCGCAGGAACATCGAGCTCAAGATCTTTGGCCTGATCGCCGGCATGGCGGCGGGCATGATCCTGCTTGCCGGTGTGGCCCTGACGGTGGCCACCCGCCACGCCGACGTCCGTGAGCGCCAATACGAGCAGACCCTGGTCGGCAACGGCCTGCGTCAGCGCGGCCAGGAGATCCAGACCGCTCTCAATCCCTACGTCATCTGGGACGAGGCGATCATCAAACTGGACAACCAGTACGATCAGGCCTGGGCCAGCCAGAACATCGGCGCTTCGCTGGGCGGGGCGCTGGGCTACAAGATCGTCTTCGTCCTCGACGCCGATGGCAAGCCAATCTACGGCCTGATCAACGGCAAGGACGTCGCGCCTGACGCCTATGCCCGCTACGCCGTTCCGACCGCTCGTCTGGTCGCCGAGATCCGCCAGATCGAGACCGACCCCAAGAAAGTCGCCGCGCTGCGCGCGGTCCATAAAAGCAGTGTCGAGCTGGTCGGCAACGAGCCGGTGCTGATGACGGTCTCGCTGGTCCGCCC
>JAEXJH010000440.1 GCA_023445955.1 Pseudomonadota bacterium | reverse complement strand
GAAAACCTCATCCTGAGCTTGTCGAAGGACGAGGTTTTCGCAGCGCCGTCAGTCCCGCAGCGGCCTAAGCCGGTTCACATGCCCCATCTTCCGCCCCGGCCGGGCTTCGCCCTTGCCGTAGAGGTGGACGCGGGTTTCCGGCTCGGCGGCCAGCTTGCGCCAGGCGTCGACGTCGGCGCCCAGCAGGTTGGTCATCTCGACGTGATGGTGCGGCGCCGTCGGACCCAGCGGCCAGCCGGCGACGGCGCGGATGTGCTGCTCGAACTGGTCGACCTCGCAGCCGTCCTGGGTCCAGTGGCCCGTGTTGTGGACGCGCGGGGCGAACTCGTTGACCAGCAGCTTGCCGCCGGCCAGCTCGAACAGCTCCACCCCGATCACCCCGACATAGTCCAGGGCGGTGAGGATCTTGATGGCGATCGTCTCGGCCTGGTCGCGCGTGGCGCTCGTGACCTTGGCCGGCGCGACGGTGCGCTTGAGCACGCCGCCCTCGTGGTGGTTCTCCGACAGCGGATAGCAGGCGATCTCACCGTCGCGGCTGCGCGCGGCGATCACCGACAGCTCGCGGCCGAAGTCGGCGGGGGCCTCCAGAATGGCGGCGCGGCGGCCGATCTTCTCGAACGAGGCCTCGGCGTCGGACGCCTTCTGAATCCAGGCTTGGCCCTTGCCGTCATAGCCCTCGCGGCGGGTCTTCAGCAGCGACGGGGCGCCGATCTTGGCGACAGCGGCGGCCAAGCTCTCGCTGTCCTGGACGGGGGCGAAGGCCACGGTCGGCACGCCGATCTCGGCCAGGAAGCTCTTCTCGACCACGCGGTCCTGGGCGGCGGCCAAGGCCTTGGCGCCGGGTGAGACGACCGCACCCAGGGCGGCCAGTTCCGAGACGGTGTCGGCCGGGACGTTCTCGAACTCGTAGGTGACGACGTCGCAGGCCTCGGCCAGGCGCTTCAGCGCCCAGCGGTCGTCATAGGCGGCGACGATCTGGCGAGCGGCGACGCGGCCGGCCGGCGAGTTCTCCTCCGGATCCTGGATGACGACGTCGAAGCCCAACCGCGCGGCGGCCTGGGCCAGCATCCGGCCCAGTTGCCCCCCGCCGAGGATGCCGATGGTCGAACCGGGAACGAGGGGGAAGTCGGCCATCTGGATCAGTCCTCGACGCTCTCGGCGACGCTCTCGGTCTGGGCGGCGCGGAAGGCCGACAGGCGCTGGTTCAGGGCCGGGTCCGACAGGGCCAGGATCTGGGCGGCCAGCAGGCCGGCGTTCTTGGCCCCCGCCTCACCGATCGCCAGGGTCGCCACCGGGATGCCGCCGGGCATCTGGACGATCGAGAGCAGGCTATCGAGGCCGCTCAGCGCCTTGGACTGCACCGGCACGCCCAGCACCGGCAGGTTGGTCATCGAGGCGGCCATGCCCGGCAGGTGCGCCGCGCCGCCGGCCCCGGCGATGATCACCTTGTAGCCGGCCGCTTCCGCGCCCGTGGCGAACGCGAACAGGCGCTGTGGGGTGCGGTGGGCCGAGACGACCTTGGCCTCATAGGCCACGCCCAGCGCGTCCAGCGCGTCGGCCGCGCCCTTCATGGTCGGCCAGTCCGACCGGCTGCCCATGATGATGGCGACAGGTGGTGTCATCGGCGTCGTCTCTCTTCTAGGCGAGCGTCGGAAAGCCGCCCCGTATGCGCGTCCGCCTGCGGCGGCAAGCCCAAAACGACACAAAACGTTCCGTGGTCGCCTTTAGAGTGGGCGCAGCCATCGGCGCCTGCGGCTTATCGGCGCCCCCGATTGCGTCGAACCGCGTTCCCGTTAACCTTACTGTTAGCTGTGCCATAACGATTCCCAGTGACCTCATGAAGATCTCCGGCGCCCGGACCGAACCTTTCGCCGCCATCCGCAAGCGCGCCCTCGCGCGGGCGGGGGCTCAGGTCGTGGCGCGTGAGGTGGCCGCTCCCGACAGCGCCGCCTTCCTGGGCCTGACGGAAGCCGACATGACCCCGCAGGTCATCGAGGCCCTGCAGACCCTGATGACCGAGATCGACGACCTACGCAGCGAGGTCGCCATGCTGAAGCTGCGCCTGAACGAGGCGCAGGCCCAGGCCGACATGGACGTGCTGACGCCGGTGCTGAACCGCCGCGCCTTCCTGCGCGAGATGAAGCGCGTGTCGGCCTTCGCCCAGCGCTATGGCTCGCCGGCCAGCGTGGTGTTCTTCGACCTCGACAACTTCAAGGCCGTCAACGACCGCTTCGGCCACGCCGCCGGCGACGAGGCCCTGAAGGCCGTGGCCAAGCGCCTGCTGGGCAATGTGCGCGAGAGCGACGTCGTGGGCCGCATGGGCGGCGACGAGTTCGCCGTGCTGCTGGCCCAGGCCGACAAGGACACCGCGATCTCCAAGGCCCAGAGCCTGGCGGAAGCGGTCTGCGACACGCCGGTTCAGTTCGGCGAATGGTCGGCCCCGCTGCACATCTCGTACGGCGTGCGCGAGATCGAGCCCGGCTCCGATCCGGAAGTCGCCCTGGCCGAAGCCGACGCGGCGATGTTCGTCCGCAAGCGGAAGCAGGCCTGACGACAACCGAGGGTCATGCGACCTTTCGCACAGCGACTCACCCGGGCCCGTCGCGGTAACAGACTTTCATAGTCTGTTAAGCATGACTGGGCGCGGGCGGATGCAACGAATTCTGATCGCCGAGGACGATCCCGTCCTCTCGATGATCTACCAGATCACCCTCACGGAAGCAGGGTTCGACGTCCTGCTGTGCCAGGACGGCCAGGAAGCCTTCGAGGCCCTGGACCGGTTCCAGCCCGACCTGGTGATCACCGACCACTCGATGCCGCGCATGAGCGGTGGCGAGCTGGTCAGCGCGGTGCGCAAGGCGCGCCCGAGCGCCGTCACCCTGATGGCCTCGGCCGTCGACGCCCGCCTCTTGAAGGACGACCAGCACGCCGACGCGCGGCTGGAAAAGCCGATCACCCCCGGCCGCCTGCTGCAGACGGTCCGCGAGCTGGAAGCGACCCAGATCGCCGCTTAGGCGATAATGTCCGGCGTCAGCTGGTCTTCCAGCCGGCCGATCTCGTCCTTCAGAAGCAGCTTCTTACGCTTCAGGCGGGCGATCTGCAGCATGTCGGGCTGGTAGCGCTGTTCCAGGGCCTGGATCGAGTCGTTGAGGTCCTTGTGGTCCTCGCGCAGGTCCGCAAGGCGACGTTCGATCGCGATGTCGGTGTCTTCCGACGGATCATCGTCGTTCATGGACATATCTCAGGTGAGCCCCAGTAGGGATGTAGATAGCAAAGGCTGACGAGCCGTAAAGGCGCTCAGCCCGAGGTTAATTCAAGCGCCGTCGCCAGCTTTTCCAGCGCGGACCGGCGCGGCGGGTCGCCGGACGCCTCGGCGGCGGCCACAAGCCCGTCCAGCACGGAGGTCGGCGCGCCTGTTGGACCGCTCCGCGCCTCCAAGCTTTCCATCAAAACCCGCTCGCCCTTCAGCTCGACGGCCTTCACGGCGTCGCGCAGCGCTTCCTTGGCGGTCTCGTCCACGGGAGGCCGCGCCGGCTTCAGCGCCCGGCGCACGCTCCGCAGCGGCGCGCCGACCTCGACGTCCCAGGCGCGCATCATCCTGGCGGCGTCCTTGAGGTCGGCGACGCGGCCCTCCTGCGCCATCCAGGCGGCCCACAGCAGCCAGGGTACGTTCTGGCCGTGGGCGTCCTGCAGGTGCAGGCACGCCTCCGCGACAGGTTGCCGCGCATAGGCCTGCAGAGCCCAGTCCCAGAGGCGCATCGGCGTTAACCTTCACCCTTGCCGGTGATCGTCGCCAGATCCTCGCCCCAGCGCTTCACCGGCCGCCAGGAGAGGTCGAACAGGTCCAGCGCCCGGCCCACCGACTGATCGACCATCTCGGCGATCGTGGCGGGCTTGGCGTAGAAGGCCGGCAGCGGCGGGGCGATCACCGCGCCCATCTCGGCCAGCTTGGTCATGGTCCGCAGGTGGCCCAGGTGCAGCGGCGTCTCGCGCACCATCAGCACCAGCGGCCGGCGCTCCTTCAGGGTGACGTCGGCGGCGCGGGTCAGCAGCGAGGACGTCACGCCCGTGGCGATTTCGCTCATCGTCCGCACCGAACAGGGCGCGATCACCATACCCAAGGTGCGGAACGAGCCCGAGGCGATGGCCGCCCCAATGTCGCTCACGCGGTGGACAACATCCGCCCGCGCATTGAGCTCGGCGACCGACTGGCCGGTCTCTTGGCTCAGCGTCAGCACCGCCGATTTGGAGACGACGAGGTGGCTTTCGACGCCCAGCTCACGGCACGCATCCAGCGCCCGGACGCCATAGACCACGCCGGAAGCGCCTGAAATTCCAACCACCAGCCGGGGTCGCTCGTGAGTCCGATCGGCGGTCTTCGGAGCATCGGTCATGGTAAATTTTCGTCCGCCTTGGGAGTAAACTCAGCCACGTCAAGCGGGGCCGCTTGCAATCATATGTGATCTGACAGCGCCGCGCAGCGGGTGTTCACTTTCTTCTCCAACAGCAATGGAGCCGAGAGCCATGGCCATCGAATCCCGTATCCGCGAGCTTGGGTCCCGTCATGAGAACCTTGATCGCAAGATCCAGGAGGAGACCAATCGACCCGGAAGCGACACCGCGATGCTTATGGAGCTCAAGCGGCAGAAGCTCAGGCTGAAGGAGGAGATCGAGGGCCTCAGGGCGCGACTTCACTAGCTGCTTAGCGTAGCAGCCGAAAAACATGAGGCCCCGCTCCGGCAAGGAGCGGGGCCTCAG
>JAEXJH010000439.1 GCA_023445955.1 Pseudomonadota bacterium | reverse complement strand
GGCGCGGGCCTCCTAAGCCCTCACTTGGGCTTCCTGAACTTCAGGATGAACTGATCCGTCTTCCCGCGGATCGACGGGTCGAACACGCTCACCGTATGCGTGTCGGCCTTGTCGGCCAGCAGCGGGCTCTCGGCTTCCAGCTTGAAGCCCGCAGCCTCGACCTCGGTCTTCACCTGGGCGATGTCGATGCGGTGCAGGGCGTCCGGCGCGGTCGTCGCGCCCGGCAAGGCCGCGTGGTCGATGACCAGGAAGACGCCGCCCGGCTTCAGTGATTTGAAGATCTCGGCATTGGCCTTGGCGGCGGTGTCGACCGGGAACGGCTTCAGGTGCTGGTCGTGGTAGTTCTGGACGGTGATCACCACGTCCGCGCCGTCGGGCAGGTCCAGGCCGACCATCGGACCGTTCAGCGGCTTGACGTTTGACAGCGCCGCCGCGACCGTCTTCTGGTCCTCGCCGTACTTGGCCATGAACTTGATGAACTCGGCCGGCTGGTAGGCATAGACCGTGCCCTTGGGACCGACGGCGGCCGACAGGATGCGGGTGAAATAGCCGCCGCCCATGATGTAGTCGATGACCGTGTCGCCCGGCTTCACGCCGGCCAGGGCCAGGACTTCGCCCGGATGGCGGGCGGCGTCGCGGGCCGTGTCGGCGGCGGGGCGCGACGGGTCGGCCAAGGCCTTGGTGATGTTGGCGGGAACCTCCGCGAACGCGGCGCCGCTGACGCCCAGGGCCAGAACCGCCAGTGCCGAAACCAGATACTTGCGAGCCATGAGCGCGCCTCCCTCGTTGCTTGGATCGAACCTAGCAGCAGAGTTAGGCGCGACGAACGACGTTCTCGCGACGTTTCAGCCAGCTTTCGTCGAAACCGGCCCTAGGCACGACCAAGCCGGCCAGACATGATCAGCGGTAACAAACAGAACAGGTCGGGGAGGCTCGGATGAAGTGGATCCTGCGTGGGGTCGGCGCGCTGCTGGCGCTGGTGGTGCTGGCGGCGGCCGGGCTGATCGTGGTCGACCAGGCCAGCCTGCCCAAGGCCCCTTCCCGCCAGGCTCTCCTGGACAAGGCCAAGGCCTATGACGTCCGCATCCGCCGCGACGAATGGGGCGTGCCGCACGTGCTGGGCAAGACCGACGCCGACGCCGCCTTCGGTCTCGCCTACGCCCAGAGCGAGGACGACTTCGAGACCCTGCAGGACGTGGTGCTGGCCACTCGAGGGGTGCTGGCCCGCAGCAAGGGCAAGGCCGCCGCGCCGACCGACTACGTCACCGCCCTGCTCGACGTCTGGCCGACCACCAACGCCCACTACGGGCAGCTGCCGGCCGATCTGCGCAAGATCATGGAGGCCTATGCTGATGGCGTCAGCGTCTATGCCGCCAAGCACCCGGAGAAGGTCAAGGCGGGCCTGCTGCCGCTGACCGGCCAGGACATCGAGGCCGGCTTCATCTTCAAGCAGCCGTTCTTCTACGGCCTGGACGGTGAGCTGAAGCACCTGACCCAACCGAACGCCCCGCCCCCGCCGGCCAAGGGCTCCAACGGCCTGGCCACTGCGCCCGCCCGCAGCGCCGACGGGGCTACCCGCCTGCTGGTCAATTCGCACCAGCCCTACACCGGCCCGGTGGCCTGGTACGAGGCCGTGGTCGAGAGCGGCCAGGGCTGGCACGTGGCCGGCGGCTTCTTCCCTGGCGCGCCGTTCATGCTGCACGGCCACAACGCCGACCTGGGCTGGGCAAACACGGTCTCGAAGCCCGACCTGGTCGACATCTACCGCCTGACCATCAACCCGGCGAACAAGAACCAGTACCGCCTGGATGGCCAGTGGAAGGACTTCGACAAGCGCTATGTCACCCTGCGCGTGAAGCTCCTTGGCCCCATCGTGCTGCCGGTGAAGAAGGCGGTGCTGCGCTCGGCCCACGGGCCGGTGCTGGAGACCGACCACGGCGTCTTCGCCATTCGCTACGCCGGCATGGGCGAGTGGAAGCAGCCGCTGCAGTACTGGCGGCTGAACAAGGCCCGGACGATGGAGGAATGGCGCGCGGCCATCGCCACCCACGCGATCCCCAGCCTGAACTACGTCTATGCCGACAAGGCCGGGAATATCGGTTTCTTGCACAACGGCCAGTACCCGAACCGCACCGTCGAGGCCGACTGGAAGAGCATCCTGCCCGGCGACCGCTCGGACCTGATCTGGCATGGCTATCGTCCCGTCGAGCAAATCCCGCAGCTGTGGAATCCGAAGTCGGGCCTGGTGTTCAACTCCAACAACAGCCCGTTCCAGGCCAGCGAGGCGGCCGACAATCTGAAGCCCGAGGCCTTCCCCGCCTCAATGGGCCTGCAGACCAACATGACCAACCGCGCCTGGCGGGCGCTGGAGACCTTCGGGACCGACCACGCGATCACCGACGCCAGCTTCCGCGCCCACAAGTTCGACATCGCCTTCAGCGACCGCTCGTCGGTGATGGAGATGGTCCGCGAGGTCACCGCGATCGACCCCAAAGGCGACGCAAACCTCGCGCAGGCGCAGAAGATCCTGCGCGCCTGGGACAAGCGGGCCGACATCCACAATCGCGGCGCGGCCCTGGCGGCGCTGATGACCCAGCCGATCCTGTTCGCCCGCTCCAACGGCGATCCGGCCCCGACGCCGGTCGACAGCTTGCGCGCGGCCATGACCCAACTGAAGACCCACTTCGGCCGCCTGGATCCCGAGTGGGGCGAGGTCAACCGCATCCGGCGCGGGACGGTGAACCTGCCGATCGACGGCGCGGCCGACACCTATCGCTCGGTCTGGGGCAAGCCCGAGAAGGACGGCACCACCACGGCCGACGGCGGCGACACCTTCATCATGTTCGTCACCTGGGACAAAGCCGGCGCGCTGCATTCGGAGAGCATCCACCAGTTCGGCTCGGCCACCCTGGACGCGAAGTCGCCCCACTATGCCGACCAGACCCCGCTGTTCGTGGCCATGAAGACCAAGCCCGTCTGGTTCACCGAGGATCAGCTGAAGCCACACGTTAAGGTCGACTACCGCCCGATCGATCGTTAAATTTGCGAGCTAGGCTGTTCAGGCGCCGTTCAGTTGCGCGGCGGCTATCTGGCTTCACAACGAAGCCTCTCGGTGGGGAACCGACATGCACAAGACCTTCGCCCTCGCGGCCCTGTCCGCACTTACCCTGGCCGGCGCCGCCTCGGCCCAGGCGCCGAGCTGGAACGGTCGATACGATGATCCGCCGCGCGGCTCCTACACCCAGTCGTGCCGTGAAATCACCGCCTTCAACGGCCAGGTCTGGGCGCGTTGCCAGAGCGATCGCGGCGGCTGGGAGTGGAGCAGCGCCCGCGTCCGCGATTGCGGCAGCCAAGGCCTGGAAAACCGCTACGGCCGCCTGCAGTG
>JAEXJH010000438.1 GCA_023445955.1 Pseudomonadota bacterium | reverse complement strand
TCTCGTTGTAGAGGCTGACATTGCCGCTCACGACCGGGAAGTCCAGCACGCGGCAGGCCTCGGCCATGCCGTCGGTGGCGCGCACGATCTGGCCCATGGTCTCGGGCTTTTCGGGGCTGCCGAAGTTGAGGTTGTCGGTGATGGCGATCGGCAGGGCGCCGGCGGCCGTCAGGTTGCGCCAAGCCTCGGCGACGGCCTGCTTGCCGCCTTCATAGGGGTCGGCCTGGACGTAGCGCGGGGTGCAGTCGCTGGTGACGGCGATCGCCTTGCCCGAGCCATGGATGCGCACGATGCCGGCGTCGCAGCCCGTAGCGCTGTCTTCCAGCGTGTCGGCCATGACGTGGCGGTCGTACTGCTCCCACAGCCAGCGCTTGGAGGCCATGTCGGGGCAGCCGACGATCTTCAGGACGGCTTCGTTCCAGTCGATCGGTGCGGGGATCTTGGCCGGGTCGAGGCGGGCGTCCAGCTTGGGCTGGACCCAGGGACGGTCATACAGCGGCGCATCGTCGAACAGCGGCGCCAGCGGCACGTCGCAGACCGTCTCGCCGTGGTGCTTCAACACCAAGCGGCCGGTGTCGGTGGTGTAGCCGATGACGGCGGCGTCCAGGCCCCACTTCTCGAAGATAGCGTGGCCGTCCTGTTCGCGGCCGGGCTTCAGGACCGCCAGCATGCGCTCCTGGCTTTCTGACAGCATCATCTCATAGGCCGACATGCCGGTCTCGCGCTGCGGGACCATGTCCATGTTCAGCTCGATGCCGACGCCGCCCTTGCCGGCCATCTCGACCGACGACGAGGTCAGGCCCGCCGCGCCCATGTCCTGGATGGCGGCGACCGCGCCGGTGGCCATCAGCTCGAGGGTGGCCTCGATCAGCAGCTTCTCGGCGAAGGGGTCGCCGACCTGCACGGTGGGGCGCTTCTCCTCGGAGTCCGCGGTGAACTCGGTCGAGGACATGGTCGCGCCGTGGATGCCGTCACGGCCGGTCTTGGAGCCGAAATAGACGACCGCCAGGCCCGGGCCCGGGGCGGCCGAGTAGAAGATGCTGTCGGCCTTGGCCAGGCCCACGCACATGGCGTTGACCAGGATGTTGCCGTTGTAGCCCTTGTGGAAATTGGTCTCGCCCGCGACCGTGGGCACGCCCACGCAGTTGCCGTAGCCGGCGATGCCGGCGACCACGCCATCCACCAGGCGCTTGGTCTTGGGGTGCTCGGGATCGCCGAAGCGCAGGGCGTTCAGCAGGGCGATCGGCCGCGCGCCCATCGTGAAGACGTCGCGCATGATGCCGCCCACGCCCGTCGCCGCGCCCTGATAGGGCTCGATGTACGAGGGGTGGTTGTGGCTTTCCATCTTGAAGATGATCGCGTCGCCGTCGCCAATGTCGATGACGCCGGCGTTCTCGCCCGGACCGCAGATGACGCGCGGCCCGTCGATCGGGAACTTCTTCAGCTGGTTCTTGGAGGACTTGTACGAGCAGTGCTCGGACCACATCACCGAGAAGACGCCCAGCTCAACGAGATTGGGCTCTCGGCCCAGGCGGGCCAGGACGACGTCATATTCGGCGGGTTTCAGGCCGAACTCGGCGGCCAATTCGGCCATGGGCTTTTGGGGCGTGCTCATGGGCGCGCCTTCTAACCCGGTCGACCAGATTCCGCTACAGCCTGTGACTTTTCTTGCGGTGGTCGCGGGCCGCTACATCGACTTGATGAGCCGCTCCATGTGGGCGCCGCCTTCGCCAAGCCAGTGATCGATCACCGCGCCGCCCTTCTCGACCGAGCTCATGCGCAGCGAGACGCCGATCACCATGGCGCCAAACAGGGCCAGCAGGATCAAGATCAGGTTCAGAAGCGGATGCATGCCCGAACGCTTGCGGCGCTTGGCCCAGACGGGCACGCCGCTGACATAGGTCTCGGGAAACCGAACTTCGGGATCGGCCATGGTGTTTTAACTCTGCGGGTCTCGGAAGGCTCCGCCGAGGCCTTCGCATTTCCTTGTTCTGCCAGAGGGTGCGCGACCCGAAACGGGGATTCCAGCGATCTCCCCCGTTAAGTGTGGATTAACCTTAATTCTCACGCTTTGGGCGAAAGCTTTGCCTCAGAGGGCATTGCCGGTGGGAAGAACGTTTCTCGCGCTGGCAATCTGGCCCCGCGACGGGGTTTCCAGGTAAAGCTGTGTGAATTCCAAAGCTTAGCCTGAATTAAGGCGACTCCGCCGTAGGAACGGCGCGAGTCCGGGCTCGTTCTATATCCGTGCGTCACGAGCGCGCTGTGTAAAATGGAGTAAGCCCGATGGCTGACAACAACCGCAATCCGCAGCAGCAGCAGCAGAACGACCAGCAACGCCGAGCGCCCGGCCAGCAGCAGCAACAGGGCCAACCCCGACAAGACGGGACCAGGCAGGACGAAGCCAGGCGCGAAGAGCAGGGCCACAATCCTGGCGGCCAGGACAATCAGCAGGATGGCAACGTCAGGCGCGGCGAGCGCTGACCTGACTGACCACCTCTCCGTAGATGGACGGCCGGCGGTACACCCCGCCGGCCTTTCTCATTATTTGGCGTCCACGACGGGCAGCTCGATGAAGCTGGCGTCGGCCCCCGCGTGGAACACCCGCTGCGTGGCCTTCACATAGTCGGCCGGCTTGGCGAAGAAGATGTTCGGCACGAAGGTCTGCGGGTTGCGGTCGTAGAGCGGGAACCAGCTGGACTGGACCTGCACCATGATCCGGTGGCCCGGCTGGAAGGTGTAGTTCGCGGTCGGCAGGATGAATTGGTACTTCAGCGGGGTGTTGGCCTTGATCGGCTTGCCTTCGGTGAAGCCCTCGCGATAGCGGCCGCGGAAGATGTCCATGCCGACGGCCAGCTGGTAGCCGCCCAGTTCGGGCTGGCTGGGGACTTCGTCCGGATAGACGTCGATCAGCTTCACCACCCAGTCGCTGTCCGTCCCGCTGGTCGAGGCCGTCAGATTGACCTTCGGCACGCCGGCGATCTTGAGCGGCTCTTTCAGCGGTTCGGAGGTGTAGGTCAGCACGTCGGGACGGCCGTCGACGCCGCGCTGGTCGGTCACCAGCCACTGGGTCCAGCGGCTGCGGTCGCCGAACTGCATCGGGCGCGGGATATACGGCACCGGCTTGGCCGGATCGGAGACGTACTCGTCATAGGCCGCCGCGCCCTTGGTCGCCGCCGGGGCGTCGAAGCCTAGGCCGCCCTTGGCCTCCAGATAGAGGTTCTTGGTCTTGCCCTGCGGCCACGACGCGTAGCGGTTCCACTTGTTCTGGCCGGGGTCGTAGATCAGCACCGGCGGCGTATCGGCCTTGGCCCCGCCCTTCAGGTGCTGGTCGAAGAAGGGCTTGAGCACATCGCGGCGGAACTGCAGGGCGGTGTCGCCGTCCCACTTGAACGGGCCGAGGTTCGTCGCGTCGTAGTTCACCTGGCTGTGCCGCCACGGGCCCAGCACCAGGTAGTTCATGTCGTTGTTCGTATCCTTGGATTCCAGCGCCGGGTACGAGTGCACCGCGCCCCACATGTCCT
The DNA here is from genome assembly GCA_023445955.1 of Pseudomonadota bacterium. Classification (GTDB taxonomy): domain Bacteria; phylum Pseudomonadota; class Alphaproteobacteria; order Caulobacterales; family Caulobacteraceae; genus Caulobacter. The sequence continues at coordinate 504 of JAEXJH010000438.1, read as the reverse complement.
CCTGGTCCCACAGGCCCTGGATCCACATGGTCGGCACCTTCAGCGGCGTCTTCTCCATGGTCTTGTCCAGAGCCTGCTCGCTCCAGAAGCTGTCATAGGCCGGGTGCTCGCTGATCTTCTTCCAGAAGGGCAGGGCGTCCAGGCCGTGGTTCTTGGCGTAGTCGCCGGCCGAGCCCTCGTTCAGGAAGTTGGCGTAGTCGTCATAGCCTTGCCGCTGCACGCCCTCGCCGGCGCCGCGCACGGTGGTCTGGCCGGTGATGTAGTCGAAGTTCGGCTGGCGGAAGGCGCCGTGGTGGAACCAGTCGTCGCCCATCCAGCCGTCGACCATCGGGCTCATCGGGGCTGCGGCCTTCAGCGCCGGGTGCGGATTGACCAGCGCCATCACGACCGTGAAGCCCTCGTACGAGGACCCCAGCATGCCGACATTGCCGTTGGTCTCCGGCACGTTCTTCACCAGCCAGTCGATGGTGTCCCAGGCGTCGGTGGAGTGGTCCACCTTGGTGT
>JAEXJH010000437.1 GCA_023445955.1 Pseudomonadota bacterium | reverse complement strand
CTTTTAGCCCTCGCTCGGATCCAGCAGCTTGTGCGCATGGATGATGAAGTAGCGCGCGTGCGCGTTGTCCACCGTCGCCTGAGCCTTGGCCTTCCAGGCCTTGTGGGCTGCGTCGTAGCTGGGATAGGCGCCGACGAATTCGACCTTGCTCAGATCGCGGAATTCGATGCCGGCCACATCCGACAGTTCGCCGCCGACGACGATATGAAGAAGCTGCTTTTCAGCCATAGGGAGCATGTTCCTGCGAGGAATTATGATTATGGCAGTTCGATATGCCCGACGCGTGACAGGATCAATGGGGCGAGCGTCCGATTGGCGCAAACCAGGCTCGGAACCAGCGGAACGGGGCGATTATAGGCGAAATGCCGGCCCTTGTGGTCGCTGAGCCAGGCGCCGGCCCGCTGGCAGATCAGGTCGGCGGCGGCGACGTCCCACTCGCTCTTGGGCGACAGGGCGATGGCGGCATCGAAGGCGCCCGAGGCCACCAGGCACATGCGGTAGGCGATCGAGTTGCGGCTCTCGATCCGCATCTGCGGCCACGGCTCACGCCAGGCCGGGTGGGCGAACATCTTGGGGTCGCCCAGCATGGCCGAGCCGTCCAGGCGATCGGTGGCGCTGGGCTCGATGATCACGCCGTTCAAGGTCGCGGGACCGTCGGCCGTGGCGGCATAGGTCTCGTTCAGGGCCGGGGCATGGACGACGCCCGCGATCGGCTGGCCGTTCTCGACCACGGCGATCGACACCGCGAACCACGGCTTGCCCTTCATGAAGGCCACCGTGCCGTCGATCGGATCGACGACGAACTGGCGCTTCGTGGTCAGGCGGGCCGGATCGTCGGCGGTCTCTTCCGACAGCCAGCCATAGTCGGGACGCTCGGCGCCCAGTTCGGTCTTCAGCAGGGTGTCGACGGCCAGATCGGCGTCGGTGACCGGCGAGCCGCCTTCCTTGGACCAGACCTTCAGGCCGCCCTCGCGGGCCGAGAGCGCCAGCTCGCCGGCCTCCTTGGCGGCTTGAAGGATCAGGTCCAGGTCGTTCATTTGCCCGCGATCGCCAGGGCGTCGACCAGGATCGACGGACTGTTGCTGGCGCCCCGGAACTGCAGGTCCGAGCCGGGAATCAGGCGGGCGTAGATGTCGATCAGGTTGCCGGCCACGGTGATCTCGGTGACCGGGCCGGTGCTCTCGCCGTTCTCGAACCAGACGCCCGAGCAACCCACCGACCAGTCGCCGGTGTTGCTGTTCAGCGAAGGGCCGAACATCGAGGTGACCAAGAGGCCCGTCCCGGCGTCCTTCATCAGGCCTTCCAGGTCCTGGGCGCCCGGCTGGAGCGTCAGGTTGTGGGTCGAGACGCCCGAAGGACCGGCCAGGCCGCGCGAGGCGTGGCCGGTGGTGACCAGGCCCAGCTGCTTGGCCGAGCTGCTGTTGAGCAGCCAGGTGGTCAGCACGCCGTCGTCGATCAGAGCGCGGGCTTCCGTCGCCACGCCCTCGTCGTCGAACGGGGCCGAGCCCAGGCCGCGCACGCGGTGGGGATCTTCCAGCAGGTTGATCCCCTTGGCGAAGATCTGCTGGCCCAGCTTGTCCTTCAGGAACGAGGTGCCGCGCGAGATCGACGGGCCCGAGATCGCGCCCAGCAGCGGGCCGATCAGGCTCATGGCCAGGCGGTTCTCGAAGATCACCGGGGCGGTGGTCGAGGCGATCTTGCGCGGGTTGAGGCGGGCGACGGCCTGACGGCCGGCCTCCATGCCGATGTCGCCGGCGCCGGGCAGGTCGCCGAAGTGGCGGGCCGAACGGCCTTCGCCGCCGCGCTCCATGCCCGCGCCTTCGCCGGCGATGGCCGAGGCCGAGATCGAGTGGCCTGTGGCCGCGTGGGTCCCGTGGAAACCGGCGGTGGTGACCAGCGCCCACTTCGACGACGACCAGGTGGCCGAGCCGCCGTCGGAATTGGTTACGCCCTTGACCGCGCGGGCGTGCTCTTCGGCCAGACGCGCCTGGGTCTCCAGGGTCTCGGCGTTGGGCTCGTAGGCGTCGATCAGGTCGAGCTCGGGATAGGGTCCCTTGGCCAGGCGATCGTGCGGGGCCAGGCTGGCATAGGGGTCTTCCGGGGCCAGGCGGGCCATGGCCACGGCGCGCTCGATCAGCTTGGCGCGGGCCTCGGCCGAGATGTCGGAGCCGGAGACGGTGGCGCTGCGGGCCCCGATAAAGACGCGCAGGCCCAGGTCCCGGGCCTCCTCGCGCTCGACCTCTTCCAGCTCGCCTAGGCGGACCGATACGGAGAGCGACTGGCGCTCGGCGAAGACGGCTTCGGCGGCGTCCGCCCCGGCCTTGCGCGCGGCGGCGACCACGTCATGCAGCAGATTATCGTCCATGCGGTCTTATGGACGAGGCCGCCCCGCCGGGGCAAGCGCGGGCGTGCTTAGCCGATCGCCGACAGCAGCAGCGCCACGCCGGCGAAGATGTAGGCTAGCCAGGTCGCCACCATGCCGATCGAGCGCGCGATCGAGGCTCCGCCGTTGGTGGAGAGGCCGAAGCCGTGGGTGGCCCGGCCGAAGAACAGGATGAAGCCGACCACGTGGATCGCCAGCGGCGAGGCGCCGGCCACGGCCAGCACGGCTAGGGCGGCGACGCCGGTCGGCACATATTCGGTGGCGTTGCCGAAGGCGCGGATGGCGCGGGCCAGTTCCGGGATGCCTTCGTCGCCCAGGGCCACCTTGTGCTTCTGGCGCAGACGCACGACCAGCAGCGACAGGATCAGCAACAGGAACAGGTGAAGGCCGGCCCACAGCGCGGCGGCGTGGCCGGAAGCGATCGTATCCATCGGTAATTCAGTGCCCTAGTAAACGCAGTCCCGCCCCCCGGCGAACGCTCATATGAAACGTTCTGCCCCGGGTCGGCAACCCGACCCGCCTTTCAGGCGACTTCGCGAGCGATCGGGTAGAGCAGGTAGTGGTCGTCGTAGAAGGGCGTCCGCTCGTAGAACCAGGCCAGGCGCGCCTCCGGATCGGCGGAGAACGCAGGCTCGGCGGCCAGCTTGGCCTCGAAATGCGCCTTCAACTCCGGATCGGCGGCCATCATCGCCTCGGCCAGCGGAGCGATGGCGTAGGGCTCGATATATTCGACCCGGCTCAGCACCTCGGGGACCATGCCCCAGGCGAAGACGCTCTCGCTGGACTGCGGCTCCAGCAACAGCACGACGAGGTCGCCCAGCGGCTGGTCGGTCGGCACGCGGATCGAGCCCTTCGGGAAGGTCCAGTCGCGAACCTCCGTCGTCACCATCTCGACGCTGATCTGGACGTGGCCTTCGTTAGCGCGGTCGGCCAGCTTGGGATCGACCAGGCGGATCATCTCGACCTTCAGCGTCTTGTCGGCCGCCAGGGTCTCCAGCTGAACACCGTGCAGCTTCAGCCGCTCGATCAGGTCCGCGCGATAGCTGGGCACGTAGTAGGCCGTCGGGCGCTTGAGGGTCAGGCTGGGCTTGGAGCCGTAGAACGGGACCTGCCACAGCTCCGGATCGGCCTCGCCCAGCCAGCGCACCTCCTGCCGGCCCGAGGCGAAGCTGTCGTAGTGCTCGTAGCGAATGCCCTTGAAGGCGCGGGTGTAAGCGGGCTGGGGATCAGACACGAAATTGGCCGGGATCTGCGCCGGGCGCAGGGCGCTGTCGGCCGTGATGGCGCGGCGCAGGTCGTCGCCCTTGTCGGCCAGCAGCTTCAGGGCCGTCTCGATGAAGACATAGGTCCCCAGCACCCGCTGGGCGTGGGGCTTGAGGCTGTGGTTCTCGATCAGGATGGTCGGGACGTGGGCCGCCGCGCCCCAGCCGTTGGAGAAGCGCTCTCCAAGGCCCCCATCGTTGAAGCCGGCCTTGGGGTTCTGCTCGTCGATGCCGAACACCAGTTCGCCCGGGATGTGGCCCTCGGCCTCCAGGCTCGTGTTCATGGTCGGCTTGAGCACATCGTCCAGCCACTGGGCGATGGCCGGCGAGCGGCACCAGACGCCGTTCTCGCCATTGAAGCCGTAGGTGACGTCGTACTGGTAGTCCAAGCCGTCGGTGACGTGGACGTCGACATAGAGATCGGCCTTGTACTTGGCCTGCAGG
>JAEXJH010000436.1 GCA_023445955.1 Pseudomonadota bacterium | reverse complement strand
AGCCACGGCGGCGTAGGTGGTCGGACCCAGCCGGTCGATCGCCGCGCGCTCCTTGGGCGTGAAGTCGCGGTTCTCGATCGACAGCGACAGGTCGCCGCCCAGGATCTCGCGCGCCTGACTGGCCAAGCCCTGGCGAAAGGCCTCGGCCGTCGAGCCGGCTGCGGCGATGGCGGCGACGCCCAGGGCCAGGCACGCCAGGAAGATGCGGAAGCCGCGTACGCCCGAGCGCAGTTCGCGGGCGGCCAGGCGGAAGGCGAGCGGGGCCATGCTCACGCCTGGATCCGGCCGTCGGCCATCCGCACGATACGGTCGGCGCGCGCGGCCAGGGTCGGGTCATGGGTGACCATGACCAGCGCCGCGCCGACCTCGGTCACGAGGTTGAAGATCAGGTCGGCGACCGAGGCCGCGGTCGCGCCGTCCAGGTTGCCGGTCGGCTCGTCGGCGAACAGCTGGGGGGGGCGGGCGGCCAGGGCGCGGGCCAGGGCGACGCGCTGCTGCTCGCCGCCCGACAACTGGTGGGGGTAGTGCGTCAGACGTTCGGAGAGGCCGACCCGCTCAAGCCATCCGCGCGCGGTGGCCAGCGCATCGCGCGTCCCGGCGATCTCCAGCGGCGTGGCGACGTTCTCCTCGGCTGTCATGTTCGGCAGCAGGTGGAAGGCCTGGAACACCAGGGCCGCACGACCGCGTCGCAGGCGGGCTCGGCCATCCTCGTCCAACTTCGACAGGTCCTGGCCAAACAGGCGCACGGTCCCGGACGTCGGCTCCTCCAGGCCCGCGCCGACCGCCATCAGCGAGGACTTGCCCGAGCCCGACGGACCGACCACGGCCACGCGCTCGCCAGGGTTCACGACCAGATCCACCCCGCGCAGGATGTTCACGGGACCGGCGGTGGACGGCAAGGTCAGGGCGACAGCCTCGAGAACCAGGGGCGCGGCGGCGGGCGAGGCGTCGTCGGTCATGTCGTTTCCTGCAGGGCCGGTCCTTGTTCGGCCGGCAGCCTGACTACATAGGAAGGCATGAGCTCGCCCGCACAGCGTTTTCCGAACCGCCGCTTCTTTTTGGCCGGCCTTGGCCTGCTGACCCAGGTCGCGGCGGCTCCAAAGCCTGCTGTTGTCACGGTGCTGGGCGACTCCATCACCGCGGGCCTGGGCTTGCCGGCGCGCGACGCCATGCCGGCCCAGTTGCAGGCGGCTCTGACGCGGCAAGGCGTTTCGGCGATCGTGCGGGCGGCTGGGGTGTCCGGCGACACCAGCGGCGGCGGCCTGGCTCGGGTGGGCTTCAGCGTCGCCAATGACACCAAGGTCTGCGTCGTGGCGCTGGGCGGCAATGACCTGCTGCAGGGCATCGAGCCCGCCCAGACCAAAGCCAATCTGCGGGGCATCCTGCAGAAGCTGAAGGCGCGTAACGTCAGCGTGGTGCTGGTCGGCGTCGGCGCGCCGCCGGCGATCGGCGCGGCCTATGCTCGCGAGTTCAACGGCGTGTATCCCGCTCTGGCGCGCGAGTTCGGCGTGCCGCTCTACGCCAATATGCTGGCCGGCGTCAGCGGCAACCCGGCCCTGATGCAGCGCGACGGCATCCATCCCAACGCGGTTGGCGCCAAGCGGATCGGCGAGGCGCTGGCGCCGATCGTGGCCAAGGCCCTGAAGCCCCGTTAGTCCTCCTCGTCGCCGTCAGGCGGCGTGAAGACCTTCCGGCCGGCCAGCGCGCCGCCGTGACAGGGCAGGGCGGGGCTGTCGCGCCGATCATCGCCCGCGGGCGTTCGTACCGGCCCCCTAGCCGTGCAGATCACCATGCCCGTGGGCTGAGCGCAGGCCATCGGCGACAGGATCAGGTTCAAGGCGCCCAGCAAGGCCAAGCCTGCGCCATCCAGAGGATGCGCCATCACCATCTCTCCCTCGCGAGGCTCACGCGCAATACGAGTATATCGCGAATTATTCAGCAATCCTACCTTGACGTGTATTTTATGTTGTGGCTCCCTTCACGGCAGGGGAGGACGCGATGGTTGGACAACCACGATCCGATGCGACGTTTCCAACGTGGCGCACGGACATTGCCGACCTCTTCGCCTCGCCCTTCTGGGTGGCGGCGTCGCAGCGCGCCGACGTCGCCAGGCAGTGGCTGGGCTGCATGCGCGGCTATGCCGTCGACCTCTCGGACTATGACAGCGTCAAGGCCTGGTCGGTCCGCATCTACCAGTACCTGCACAGCCGTGAGATGCCGCTGACGGACGACGAGTCCCAGAAGTGGCCCGACGACGCGCTGGAGCTGTTCCGGGTGTGGGTCAATCAGGGCCGGCGGCGCGATCCCGAAGCGCCCTTCGACCGCGAGGAGCGGATCCCCAAGCCTCAACCTCGGCCCGTTCTGCTGCGCGTCCGCCGCGACCTGCGCGCGCTGACCCAGGCGGAGCTCGACGACTACCGCATGCGGTTCGAGGACGTCTTCCAGGTCTCGGACGCCGCGCCGGATGCGCCGGGTCAGGTGTTCTTTCAGATCCACGGCGACTGGTGCCTGCACTATCAGGAGGCCTTCCTGCTCTGGCACCGGGCCTATCTGATGGCGCTGGAGCAACGGCTGGGCTGCGCGGTGCCGTACTGGAACTGGTACGCTCAGGATGCGGCGGTCGATGGCGCGCCCAGCGCGGGCCTGCCTCAGGCGTTCAAGGACCTGACCTACGTCCATCCGGTGACCGGCGAGATCCGGCCCAACCCGCTGCGCTTCGCCGCCGCCAAAGGGGGAAGCAGCAAGGCCTGCGCGGGCGGCGGCCCACCGTCGCCGACCATCGACTGCCGCTGGGTGCAGCGCGATCCGCTGCTCTACACCGAGGGCGACGATCAGCGGCAGGCGCGCACGCGCAAGATCGGCCTGACCCTGCAGTACCAGCTGCAGGTGCAAAAGGCGCTGCGCTTCAAGGACTTCAGCCATCCGCAGGGCGTCGGCTATCCCTGGGCCAATATCCCAAGCTTCGACCCGCCGCCGCCGGACGCCGAATACGTCTATCGGAACTACAATTTCGACGGAGCCTACGAGCAGCCGCACGACAATTATCACGGCTGGGTCGGGCCAGACATGGCCGACAACGCCTACACGGCGTTCGACCCGGTGTTCTGGTCGTACCACGCCAATATCGACCGGATCTTCGAGATCTGGCTGCGGGCCAACGCCACCGGCGCGACCTTTACCGCCAACTATCCGCTGCATCCGTTCGCCGGCGCGCGCGCCGAGCGGTTCGAATTCACCGACCCGCGCGGCTTCGTCTACACGACCATCGGCGACCTGGCGAAGGACAGCCGGGGGCTGGGCTTCGACTTTGGCCCGCCAGTTGATCCGGACTTCGGGACCAGCGCGGTCACTGCGACCCAGGCCGAGGACGCCGACGAGCTGCTGGTGGTGTTCGACGACGTGCGCTGCACGCTCGACAGCTATGCGATCGACGTCTTCCTGGACGCCGGCGCCGACCAGCTGACGCCTGACGGAAGCAACGACCGCTATGTCGGCCGGCTCTCGCGGATCGGCATGGGCCAGGCCGACGACAACGGGCGCTGCATCGTCAAGGGCGTACGCCGGATGCTGGACGCCTCGGCGACGGCGCAGGTCCTGGGCTTGAAGCCGGGCGACGCTCCCGCGCTCACCCTGGTGGTCACCGACCTGGCGACCGGCCAGGTCGTGCCGCCATTCGATCAGGACCGGCTGCCCGGCTTCAAGGGCCAGCTCGTCTGGGCCAAGGCCGGTTGGACGCCGCGTACGCCGCCGGCCCCATCACCCGCTTCCACTTCCTGCTGCTCCTAGGACTTCAACCCAGAAGGGTCTTCGCATGCCTGTCCTGTCCAGCTTCTCGCTTCCCGCCTTCATCGAGGACATCCCGAACGACACGCCGGAGAACCAGGCGCTGAACGCCGAGCTGAAGTGGCGCTGGAACGTCAACGTCAAGGGCTGGATCGCCCAGGCCATGCCGGCCGCGCCGTCGTACTTCTACGATCCGACCGTCACCGACATTCCGACTGGCACGGCGACGCCGCCGCCGGTGACCTGGAACGCCTTCCCCGGCCGCCTGCGGCAGTATTACGGCGACAATCCGCCCAATCCGCCGACGACCAATCCCTATCTGCTGGACTCTGACCAGGTCTTCGCGCTGGCCGACACCGGCTACTACGTGAAAAGCGGCGAGACCGACGAGCTGAGCTTTCAGCCGATCCCGTCGGTGCTGTGCCCCGAGGCGGACTGGGACTCCAAACCGCAAACCTTCGGCCCGTACGGCCCGCGAGGCTGGCTGGACGAATACTGCGAGTGGAGCGCCGCGCGCGACGTCAACGGCAACCTCGTCCGCATCGACTTCGCCTGCGAGAACCCGGAATACTGGACCACGCTGTGGAAGGTCAGCCCGGACATCGTGGCCAGCCTCTATCAGAGCGTCCTGAACTACGACGCCCCGGCCGCCCGCCAGGTGACAGTGACCGTCGAGGACCTGCAGTTAACGGTCGGCGGCCAGGCCGTGATCGACCCGGAAACCGGCCGGCCGGCCTACAACCCGCTCAACAAGTGGAACAGCGGCCCGGTCGCGTTCCGGACCGGCGCGGCTTCCGGCTTCAGCGGCGGGGTCATGCACCTGACCTCGACGCCCAACACCCTGCAGACCGAACTGGGCCTGGCCGGTTCGGCGACCGTGCAGGTGACCAGCGGCAACAGCGACCAGCAGGCCCTGATCTGCTGCGCCAAGTTCGGCCAGGAATACCGCAATAGCGATCCGCACATCGGCCTGTCGGTGAACTCGATCGTTTCCAGCCAGTACAATGTCTGCCTGGCCGATCCCGTCGGGCTGTACATCCAGTCGCCGGCCAATCTGCAGCAGTTCAGCTTCGGGTCGACGATCGACCCTGCCAAGCTGCCGCCGAACGCCGCCGCCAGCGACGTCTTCCAGGTGGTGCGGGGCTCGACCTCGGTCATCGATCCGGTCACGAGCCAGCCGTTCCCCGGCCAGATGATCCTGCACGCGATCTGCCAGATCCCCTCGGCCTGGCTGGCGGTCTATCCGGATATGACCCTGGCCGACATCCAGGTGAACAACGTCAAGCTCCAGTGGGCCGGACAGGTCGCCTTCCAGTTCGACATCGGGCTCTACGCCCGCCCTCTGCCCGCCAGCGCGGCGCCGCCGGTCGAGCAATGCTCCAGCGGTCTGCGCGCCGTCGCCCAGCCGCTGCAGTGCCTGATGTTCACCTCGCTTTGGGACGCCTATTACAATCAGGTCGAGATGGCCCCGACCGGCCAGCCGATGTCCCTGGCCAGCAACACCACCTTCATCGCCCCGCTGCTGACGGCCGATGGCGGCGCCCGGCAGATGACCCTGACCTGCACCAATCCCTCGGCGACGCCGACGGTCGTGGTGCTGACGGCCGACGGCTCGGCCGTGGATCCCTCGATCACGGTGACGGTCGACGGCATGAGCGCGGCCAACTACGCGGTGCCGGGCGACTCCTATCCCGGGACCTACACGGCCCTGTCGCTGAGCCTGACCATCCCGGTCGGCGCTGCGC
>JAEXJH010000435.1 GCA_023445955.1 Pseudomonadota bacterium | reverse complement strand
CCCTTCCCGGCTCGCGATCTCGCCATCTTCCTGGCGGCCGGCGTCATCGTCCTGTCGCTGCTGATCTCCAGCGTCGCCCTGCCGCTGCTGCTGAAGAACCTGCAGTTGCCGCCCGACGCCGACAGCCAGGCCCAAGCCGAGCAGGCGCGCACCACCCTGGCCTATGCCGCCATCCACGCGGTCGAGCACCTGATGACCGCCTCACCGCATGCCGACGACCACGACTTCCAGGCCGCCACGGCCCGCGTCGCCGACGTCTATCGCGACCGCCTGGACAGCCTGGCCCAGTCCGGCGAGGTGGCGCTCGCCGCCCGCCGCAGCAAGACCTTCGAGAAGGAGGTCCGCCTGGCCGCCCTGGACGCCGAGCGCGAGGCCCTGCGCAGCATGATGCGGCGGCGGGCCGTCAATGATGGCGTCCACGCCAAGCTGACCCGGGACCTCGACCTGGCCGAGGCCCGGGCGCGGATCTGATCAGCCCTGCGTCACGCGCGCCTCGGGATGATGGGCAGCACCACGTGCGAGGGCCGTGACGCGTCGACGTGGACGCTGTTGCGGGCGACCTTGCGGGTCAGCCCCACGCCCTCGGGCGCGCCGGTGTTGGGATTGACGTCGAACTTCGGGAAGTTGCTGGACGAGACGTCCAGACGGATCCGATGGCCCTTCTTGAACAGGTTCGAGGTCGGGAAGGCCTCGACCTTGATCCGGTAGACTTGGCCCGGCGTCATCAGTTCGGGCTTCTCCCAGCTATCCCGATAGCGGCAGCGCAGGATGCCGTCTGTCAGGTTCAGGGCGTAGCCGGCCGGGTAGTCTTCGCTGGGCGGATAAAGGTCGATCAGCTTGATCACGAAGTCGGTGTCGACCGCGTCTGAGGAAATCCACAGCTCGGCAGTGATCGCGCCCGTGACCTCGACATCCTCCTTGAGCGGCTCGGTCTGGAAGACCAGCACATCGGGCCGCGCCTCCAGCGGCAGGAACGGCTCGCGGGAGCCATAGACGTCATCCGCCTCGCGCTGGTCGAAGCCGCCGCCGCGCATCAGCGGCTCGCCCGAGGTAACCGCGCCGCCGATGGTCGGGACGGGATCGGACGGGTCGAAGTCGTAGCTGAGCGGCGCGGCGCCCGCCGCCGGCTTGTCGGTCCGCAGACCGCCGTCCGCGCCCAGATAGAAGGCGGTCTCACGGCGATCGGGGATCGGCCAGGTCGTCTCGCTGCGCCAGGCTCCTCCGTGGTTCAGGCGGCCCTCGGCGGTCTTGCGACCATCGCCGCCGCCCATGACGAACAGGCGCACAGCCGGCTCGGCGACCTTGGCGGGAAGACCCTTCAGATGGCGGTCGAACCACTTCAGCCGTTGGGTGAAGAAGTCCGCGCCGCCGTCGGCGTCGATGGTGGCGGCAGGCCCGAACTCGACATCGCCCGAATGCGAGGTCGAGCGCGCGCCGTGGGTCCAGGGACCCAGGATCAGCCGCTGGGCTCGGCCGGCTTTGTTCAATCCCACGAAGTTGTCGGTCGCCGTCCGCGAATAGGGATCGTACCAGCCCGACATGTGGACGATGTCGACCTTCGGGAAGGTGGCGTAGTAGCCCTCGGCATAGATGCCGGCCTGCTTCCAGAAGCCGTCGAACTTTCCATGCTCCCACTGCTCGTAGACATAGGCCTCGTAGTCGGGCTGCAGGCTGATCGGCGTGTGGCCGCGCTTCCAGGGCATGCTGGCGAACCAGGCCTTGAGGTCGACGGTCTTCAGCGCCGCCAGCAGGCGCGGATCGTTCTGCGCCGCCTGGCTTTCCAAGCCGAGGTTATAGGCCCAGGTCACCTGCTTCAGCTCGAACGCCCCGCCCTGGCGGATGCCGCCTTGGTAGGCGTTGGAGAACCCGCCGCAGTCCAGGAACATCGCCTTCAGGCCCGGCGCGTTCAGACAGCCCAGCGCCATCTGGGTGTGGGCGGCGTAGGACAGGCCCATCGTGCCGATCTTGCCGTCGCTCCACGGCTGGCGGACGATCCAGGCGCAGGTGTCGTAACCGTCCGCGCCCTCGCTCAGATACTTGATGAACTCGCCCTCGGAGTCGTAACGCCCGCGGCAGTCCTGGAAGATCACCACATAGCCTTGTGAGACGTAAACCCGGGCCACGTCCGCACGGGCCCGGGGCGTCTTCTCGGCAGCGGTGATGTCACGGAAGCTGGCGACATTCCGGCCGTAGGGGGTGCGCTCCATGATGACGGGGAAGCGCCCGGCCACCGCCTTGCCGTTGCGGGCCGGGCGGTAGATGTCGGTGGCCAGCCGCACGCCGTCGCGCGTCTTCACGCCGACATTGCTGTCCAGAACCATGTCGAAGGGTTGCTCGGGGGCCGGCGCGGCCAGCGCGCCAGCCGAGCCGAACAGTCCCAGGAAGGCCGCCGCGCCCCCGAAGGCGCGGCGGGTGATCGGCGGGGTCGCCATGTACGGGGACTCCGGTCGGCCTAGAACGACTTGCCGAAGCGGATGTAATAATACCGCCCCATGACGTCGTAGGTGTAGATGTCGAAATTGATCGGCGCGTTGGCGTAGGACAGCGGCGGCTGGGTGTCGAAGACGTTGTTCACGCCCACGGTCACATTGGCCTGCACCTTCTCGAAAGCCTTCTCCAGCTGCAGGTCTTGGTAGGTCACCGCCTTGACGCGATCGCCCTTGACCGGGGTCGTGAGCAAGGCCGGCGCGGCGCCGTCCTTGGTCGAGCCGATATAGCGGCCGCGCCACATCACCGCCCAGTCGTCATTGGACCAGCGCAACGAGGCCAGGCCCTTCCAGCGCGGATAGGTGGCGCGAGCGGTGGCCGGGGTGGTGCCGCCGGTCGAGGTGCCGACCGCGTGGGTGATGATCGGATCGCCGCCGGCCGGGTTCGGCGAAGTGACGTCGAACTTCTGCAGGCGCGTGCCCTGGATCGAGCCCTCGAAGGTCCCGTAGTCGGTGTTGCGGCGATAGCGGATCGCCACGTCGTAGCCGGCCGTCTTGATCTGGTTGAGGTTCATGAACGACGAGGCGAAGTTCAGCACCTGGCCGGTCGAGGCGTCGCGGGTCAGGGCCGAGCAGAAGTCGCCGGCCTGCGTGGCGCACAGCTGCAGGGCGTTGGCCACCGACGGCGTCGAGATCGCGTTCTTGATGGTGATCTCGTAGCCGTCCAGCGTCAGCGACAGGCCCGGAACGAACGAGGGCTGTAAGGCCACGCCGTAGCTCCAGGTCTCGGCCGTCTCGGGATCGAGCTTGCCGTTGCCCGAGACCGTCAGCGGCAGCAGGCCGCCGTTGTACGAGCTCTGGTTATAGGTCGACGGCACGCCCGCGC
>JAEXJH010000434.1 GCA_023445955.1 Pseudomonadota bacterium | reverse complement strand
TCTCGCGGGCCGCGCGCGCGACCGCGCTCTACGGCGCCGGACGCGGCAAGCCGCGCCGGCCGCCGCCGAGCCCGCTACGCGGTCTCGGCCCATTCGGGTGACATGGCGTAACAGCGGTCCGGAAGCGGGCTCGATATGAGAGGCTTGGCTCCGGAGCAACCGGAGGGCCCGCTGTGCAGAAACAATCGTATGTAGGTCTGGACGTCTCGCTGGCCGAGACGAGCATTTGCGTTGTTGACGAGGCTGGCTGCCGGCTCTTCGAGGGGAAGGTGGTCACCGATAGCGCCGCTATCGCGGCCGCCGTCCGGAAACACGTCGTCGGCCAGGTTGTTCGCGTGGGCCTGGAGACGGGAACGACGGCCGGATGGCTGTGGCGAGAACTGATCGCCCTGGGCCTGCCTGCGGTTTGCCTCGATACCCGCCACGCCCATCGCGCGCTCTCACTCCGTGTCCAGAAGACCGACAAGAACGATGCGCGCGGTCTGGCCGAGTTGGTGCGGCTGGGCTGGTATCGCGAGGCCAAGGTGCGCAGCGTCGACGCGCAGTTCGTCCGGTCTCTCCTGATGGCGCGGCGTCAACTGCTGGCGATCAAGCGGAACCTCGCCAACCAGCTTCGGAATGTTTTGAAAACCTTCGGGCTGACGAGGACATCCACGGCAGGGCGCGGCTGGCTCGCCAAGGTGCGGGCCATCGTCGCCGAGACCAGTTGGGTCGCTCCCGTCGTGGAGCCCATGCTGAAGATCTGCGCCGAGCTGGACGTTCAGCTGGCGGCTCTGAACAAACAACTGCTGATCCTGGCGCGAGAGGATCCGGACGTGCGCCGGATGATGACCGTGCCCGGGATCGGCGCGCTTACCGGTCTGGCCTACAAGGCGGCGATCGACGATCCGTCCAGGTTCAGCAGCTCGAGTTCGGCCGGGCCCTATCTCGGCTTGGTGCCCAAGGTTCATCAGTCCGGGGAGACCGAGTGGACGGGGCGCATTAGCAAGACAGGCGATGAGTTGGCGCGAACCTACCTCTACGAGGCCGCCGGCGTGCTGCTCTTCAAGGTCTCGCGCTGGTCGGCGCTTCGGGCCTGGGGGATCCGCCTCGTTCAGCGCATTGATCCTCCCTCGTTTCAGTGGACACCCATGCTAGCTTTTCGGAGCTGGAGAGGAGTGTCTGATGAGCGTGAAGCGTCGGGTCTTTCCGGAGACCTTCAAACGAGAAGCGGTTGACCGTGTCGCCAGCAGCGGCCTTTCGGCCGGTGCGGTGGCCCGGGAGTTGGGGCTGCACGAGACGGTCCTTCGACGATGGATGATGCAGTACGGGACGCAGGCGACGGGGGCCGCGCCGCCCCCCCCCACCCCCAGGCCCCCCCCCCGGCGCCGTCTGATCTGGCCGCCGAGAACGCCCGCCTGCGCCGTGAGAACGATCACCTGCGGATGGAGCGCGACATCCTAAAAAAAGCCGCGCTCATCTTCGGAGCGGCCTCCCGATGAAGTTCGGGTTCGTCGATGAGCACCGCGGCGTCTGGCCGGTTCGGATGATGTGTCGGGTCCTGGGTCTGTCGGCCAGCGGCTACTACGCCTGGCGCGTCAGGCCCGAGAGCCGGCGGGCGGCGGCCAACCGCGCCCTGATCGAGGACATCCGCCTGATCCATGCCGAGAGCTGCGGGACCTACGGCTCGCCGCGCGTCCACGCGGTTCTGCGCGGCCACGGCCGCCGTGTCGGACGCTCGCGGGTCGAGCGGCTGATGCGCCGCGCCGGCCTGCGCGGGCTGGCCGCATTACCCCGCCGCACCCGGACGACCGACAGCCGCCATGGCTATCCGATCGCGCCCAACAGGCTCGCCCGTAACTTCCAGGCGGCGGCGCCTGGCCAAGTCTGGCTCGCCGACCTGACCTATATTCCGACCGGGGAAGGCTGGCTCTACTTGGCCGGCATCCTCGACATGCACACCCGCAAGCTCGTCGGCTGGTCGATGCGAGACACCTTGCACGCCCAGATCGCCTTGGACGCCCTGACCATGGCCATCGAGCGCCAAAAACCCGCGCCGGGGCTTATTCATCACTCGGATCGCGGCATTCAATACGCCGCCGAGACCTACCGTTCAGCCCTGGCCCGGTCAGGGATCACCCCGTCCATGAGCCGCAAGGGCGATTGCTGGGATAACGCCCCGATGGAGAGCTTCTTCCACACCCTCAAGACCGAGCGGGTCCATCATCGGATCTACGCCACCCGCGCCGAGGCCCGGCGCGATCTGTTCGGCTATATCGAGGGCTTCTACAATTCACGTCGCCTGCATTCGGCTCTGGGCTATATCAGCCCCGCCGAAATGGAACGCAGAGCGGCTTAACCCCGTCCACTTTCTCGGGGGAGGATCAAGTTGAGTTTTCAACGCTGACGGAAAGCTCGGGAAGCGCTAGTGACTGGCGGGGAGCAATTCGACGAGTTTTGTTCCGATGGGCGAACTACGCGCGTAGCGTAACTGGGGTATATATACCTAATGACTGAAGAGCCCGTACGTCGGCGGCGGCTCCGACAAAAAAGAAGCTCTACTAGAGAGAAGCTTCGCCAACAGGCCAAGATTCAGAAGATAATTTGGATTTGTGTGGCGCTGGCGTTGGTGCTCGCAATTGTGGCGATATTTCACCGATACGCGGTGTTGTCAGGGAACTGACACGCGATGGATGCGGTGGTGCGCTATGCGAACGTGCATTATCTCACAGCTAAACGTCGTGAGTGGCCTATCTAGTTTCGCATTGGACTTATGTGCCAGTGCATGAAAGTGCCTGCGCACAAGGCGGAGTGTCCGTTGGTCGGGCAAGAATCGCGGCGTTGCGAAAAGAGGTTGGTTAACAACTGCGGCGGGCAGTTGTTTGTGGAGCGCCGATTTAGTAAAGGCTTTCTAAATCATCGGGCAAAGACCCGACTGCATACACTGGTGGGGACCACGTGCTGACCGTATCTAATCCGTCAGCGGAACAGCGAAGCTGCGTCGCCAAAGCGTCGCTAGTCGCCAAAGATCCGCTAAAACGAGCGATGGATATTGTGGTGGCGGGCGGCGCATTGCTGTTCTTCGCGCCGCTCATCGCGCTCATTGCCGTCCTGATCAAACTGGAATCGCCCGGTCCGGTGCTGTTCCGACAAGCCCGCGGCGGGCTAAACGGTCAGACCTTCACGATCTTCAAATTCCGCTCAATGCGGTGCCAGGAGAACGGCGCGAAGGTCATTCAGGCCAAGCGCGACGACGACCGGATCACCACACTCGGCCGCATTATCCGCAAGACCAGCATCGACGAGCTTCCCCAACTCCTCAACGTGCTGAAGGGCGACATGTCCATCGTCGGCCCGCGCCCGCATGCGCTGGCTCACGACGACCAGTACGGCGCCCTGATCGCCAACTATCACCTGCGATTTCGAGCCCGTCCCGGCCTGACCGGTCTCGCTCAGATTAAGGGCCTGCGTGGCGGCACGAGCGCCACCGAAGCGATGGTCGCTCGCATCGACGCGGACAACGAATACATTGAGCGCTGGACCTTGGGCGGCGACGTCAAGATCCTATTGATGACTGTGCCTCACCTGCTGATGGCCGAGAACGCCTACTAGATTGCCGTTGTGGCTACGACTATGGCCGCGATCAGCTTGGAAATCTTAGCGCCTTTACGTCGAGTGTCACTGGACGCCGCTGCCCATCGTGATGGCCTACGTCACGTGCAGCTAGCGTCCAGTGTCTGTGAACTTTTTGTCCCGCATCAATTGGGCGGGTAGGTCTGTGGGGGATCGATGCGCGTAGCGATGATTGGCACGGGTTATGTGGGCCTGGTGTCTGGGGCGGGTTTCGCCGACTTCGGTCACGTGGTGACGTGCATCGACAAGGATCCGAGCAAGATCGAGCGCCTTGAGAAGGGCGAGATCCCGATTTTTGAGCCGGGCCTGGACGACCTGGTCGCCCGCAACGTCCGCGAAGGCCGCCTGTTCTTCACGCTGGAAGGCGCCCAGGCAATCAAGGACGCCGACGCGGTGTTCATCGCCGTCGGCACGCCCACTCGCCGCGGCGACGGCCATGCGGATCTGTCCTACGTCTACGCTGCCGCTGAAGAGATCGCCGGCCTGATCGACGGTTTCACCGTGGTCGTCACCAAGTCGACCGTGCCGGTCGGCACCGGCGACGAGGTCGAGGCGATCATCAAGAAGGCCAACCCAAACGCCCAGTTCGCGGTCGTGTCGAACCCCGAGTTCCTGCGCGAAGGCGCGGCGATCGAGGACTTCAAGCGTCCCGACCGCGTGGTGGTCGGCACCGACGACGAGCGCGCCCAGGCGGTGATGCGCGAGCTCTATCGCCCGCTGAGCCTGAACGAGACCCCGATCGTCTTCACCGGCCGTCGCACCAGCGAGCTGATCAAGTACGCCGCCAACGCGTTCCTGGCGATGAAGATCACCTTCATCAACGAGATGGCCGACCTGTGCGAAGTGGTGGGCGCGGACGTCCAGCAGGTGGCCAAGGGCATCGGCCTGGACAAGCGCATCGGCGGCAAGTTCCTCAACGCCGGCCCGGGCTATGGCGGCTCGTGCTTCCCCAAGGACACCATCGCCCTGGTCAAGACCGCCCAGGACTACGGCGCGCCGACCCGGCTGATCGAGACCACGGTCGAGGTCAACGACGCCCGCAAGAAGGCCATGGCCGGCAAGGTGGCGGCCGCCATCGGCGCCGAGGATCTGGCCGGCAAGACGATCGGCGTG
>JAEXJH010000433.1 GCA_023445955.1 Pseudomonadota bacterium | reverse complement strand
ATCCACCTCCCCCATGAAGGGGGAGGAGAGCCTACGGCCCTTCGTTGAGTACGACCGTGTCATCCTCGGTCACGGCGTCCGGCCCGTTCTTCTTGATCGACTCGATGGCGTTCTTGGCCGAGGCCTTGGACGAATAGCCTTCGGTCCAGAAGATATTCTCGCTGTTGTAGGTGAAGTAGGCGACGAACTCGCCCGCCTTGTTCTTCTTGATCACGAACTTATGGGCCATCGGCTCTCTCCTCGAAAAAGATCGAAAGGTCATCGGCCCCACCCGACGTTGCAGACGGTCGCCTTGTCGACGTGCGGCTGTCAATCGCGACCTTGTCATGGCTTGCAAGTCTCGCCGATGATCCAGGCTCAACCGCCGCGAGCCCCCCATGTCCAAAGAACGCCTCGACCAGCTGTCGCGGGAACTGCTGAACCGGTCTTATGCCGAGCTGACCGAGGTGCAGAGCCGTGTCATCGACCTGATCGTGCATGAGGAGCCGTCGGAACAGCCCGACGAGGACGGCGACACCACCTTCTGGACGCGGCTGGCCGACCGGGTGGCTGCGATCGGCGGCTCTTGGGGCTTCATCGGCGGCTTTGGCCTGGCGCTGTTCCTGTGGATGGGCGTCAACCTGGCGCTGACGCCGTTCAAGCACGCCTTCGACCCCTATCCCTTCATCTTCCTCAACCTGCTGCTCTCGACCCTGGCCGCCATCCAGGCGCCGGTGATCATGATGAGCCAGAACCGCCAAGCGGCGAAGGATCGCCTGACCGCCGAGCACGACTACGCCGTCAACCTGCGCGCCGAGCTGGAGATCATGCGGGTAATCGACAAGCTGGACGCCCTGCGCAGCGAGGAACTGATGGTCCTGTGTCGCGAGCACGCCGAGCGGCTGTCGCTGCTGCAGGACGAGGTGGCGCGCCTGCGGGGCGAGCGGGGATGAGCCTGACCTTCGTCACCGCCCAGTTCGCCGTCCGCGCCGACATCGACGCCAACCTGGCGGCGATCGAAAGCCTGATGCGCCAGGCCTGGAGCGCGGGGGCGGACGTCGTGCATTTCCCGGAAGCGGCGCTGTCGGGCTATGCAGGCGTGGATTTCGAAAGCTTCGAGGGGTTCGACTGGCCGCGCCTGGAGGCGGCGACGCGGCGGGTGATGGCCCTGGCCGGCGAGCTGGAACTCTGGGCCATCGTCGGCTCGGCCCATCGGCTGGGCCAAGGCCGCAAGCCGCACAACTGCGCTCATGTCATCGACGCGACCGGGGTCCTGGTCGATCGCTACGACAAGCGCTTCTGCGCCGGCGACGCGGCGGGGCTGACCGGGGACCTGGCCCACTACACGCCCGGCGACCACTTGGCGGTGTTCGAGATCGCGGGCGTGCGCTGCGGCGTGCTGATCTGCCACGACTACCGCTATCCGGAACTCTACCGCGCCTACCACCGGCGCGGCGTGCGGATGATGTTCCACGGCTTCCACGCGGGTGGGCTGTCGGCTGAGCGGTTCGCGGCGATGGAGGCCGGCGTCGGCCGTCACGTGCTGACCAGCGGGGCCACCTTGCCGGCCATCACCATGCCAGCTGGCATGATCGCGTCGGCCTCGAACAACAACATGTGGATCAGCTGCCCCAATTCCTCGGCCCCGAAGAGCTGCTGGCCTTCGTTCATGGTCCGGCCGGACGGGGTGATCCCTTGGGCCTGTCCGCCCGAGGAGGAGAGCTGGATCGTCGAGGTGATGGACCCGGACGCCGACATCTATGACAGCACCGTCGCCTGGCGCGACCGCGCGATCGACGGGGTGCTGCACTCGGGCGAGCTGGTCGACGATCCGAGGTCAAAGGACCGGACGGCGCTGTAGCGCCTACCAGCCCTGCCCGTTGCAGACGATCGTGCCCGTCGGAACGACGCCGCTCTTCTTCAGGCGCGCAAGGCGTTCGGCCGTCATCTGGGTCTTCAGCCAGGCGTCATAGGCGCTGACATCCAGACCCGGCAGGCACGAGCGCAGCATGGGCGTCTCGGCCAGATAGTACTTGTCGTCGGGGCTCAGCTTCCAGCGGAAGGCGCCGTCCAGGGCGTCGACCCGGGTCGGGGCCACGGCGGTGTGGTAGAACAGCCAGCCGGGCGGAATGCCGTGCTTGCGGGCGAAGGCGACCTGTCGGGCGGCGGTGGCCTGCAGCCGCGCGCGATCCTGCGGCGCGGCCTTGAGGATCACGCCGGCGTCGACGCCGCCATGCAGGTTGATGATCGCCAGCTTGCCGACCAGCAGCTTGCGCCCCATCGGCAGAAAGTAGTTCCCGCAGGACGAACTGCACTGGCCGTCGATGCGGATCGTCAGGTCATTCAGCGCCGATAGCCGCTCGGCGATGTCCATGGCCCGGTCGACATTGCCGCCTTCGCTATCGACCACCAGTTCGGTCGTCGTCGGTTTCAACTTGGCGGCCACGCAGTCGGCCAGGGCCTGGTCGGTCGAGCCGTTCAGCGCGAACACCGTCGGCGAGCGCTGCTCGCACGTCCCGGCGTGGGCGACGCCGCCCAGGGCCAGCAAGCCCAAGGCCAGCAGGATGGTCCGTAGTCCTCGCACGTGAAGCTCCCCCGATGCGGCGACGCTATCGAGGCGGACCTTGATCGTCCAGAGGTTGATCTAGAGCTTCAGGCCCAGCTTCGGCCCCGCCCACACCATCGCCGCGTAAAGCGCCATGGTCAGCCCGCAGCCGGCCGCCAGCGCCGCCCAGAACGGCGCGCCCCGCTTCAGCATCGCGGGGATCAGCAGGAACATCGGCAGCGACGGCAGCACGAACCAGAAGGTCCCGCTGGCGTGGGCGGCCATCCGCGCCGGGTCGTGGGTGTCGCGCCACAGCCAGATCATGCCCAACACCGAGACCAGCGGCAGCGACGCGACGAGGCCGCCCAGCCCCGGATAGCGTTTGGCGATTTCCGACACGGCGGCGACGATGACGCCCGAGACGGCGGCCTTGATGACGAGGTACAGCATGTCGCCAGCCTGAACCGATCCAAGGTCCTGGCCAAGCGGCGGAGACCCCCATGCAGATCGCGGTGCTGACCTTCGACGGCTTCAACGAGCTGGACTCGTTCATCGCCGCGGCGATGCTGAACCGCATGCGGGCCAAGGGCTGGATGGCGCATATCACTGCGCCGACCGAGACGGTGACCTCGATGAACGGCGTGGTGGTCCATCGCCAGAAGCCGCTGGCGTTCGCCGCCGAGGCCGACGCGGTGCTGATCGGCAGCGGGATCCGGACGCGCGAGGTGGCGGCCGACGCCGGGCTGCTCGCGCAAATCCAGCTGGACCCGTCGCGGCAGCTCATTGGCGCCCAATGCTCGGGTACGCTGGTGCTGGCCAAGCTGGGCCTTGTCGGCGATCTGCCGGCCTGCACCGACCTGACGACCAAGCCCTGGGTGATCGAGGCCGGGGTCCAGGTGATCGACGCGCCGTTCGTGGCCCACGGCAATGTCGCCACGGCGGGCGGCTGCCTGTCTTCGCAGTATCTGGCCGCCTGGATGATCGCCCGCGCCGCAGGCCTCGCGGACGCCGAAGACGTCGTGCGCTATGTCGCGCCGGTGGGCGAGAAGGAGGCCTGGGTCGAGCGGGCGACGGCGGTAATCGCGCCGTTCCTGCCGGCCAGGGATGCGGCGGCGGCTTGACCGTCGGAACAGGCGCGCGCGCCTCGGGTTGACTCCGGACACCCCCGCAGGAGCGCTCCATGCCCACCGTCAGCTCGAACCCCGACAAGATGTCCGAAGAGAAGGCCGAAGAGGCCATCACCAAGGCCAATACCGACCTGAAAGACCAGGGCGACATCGCCGCCGACGACGCTGGCGGCACGGCCGCGGCCCATCGTGTCGAAGACGCTCTGGAAAAGGCGCAAGGCGCGCCCGACTAGGCAAGAGCGAGGCCGCCCGCCGAGAAGGCGGGCGGCTTACGCGAACTTAGCGCCACACGTAGCGGCAGACGTTCACTCGGTGATGGTGACGCCACTCGCGGTGGCAGACGCGCACCTTGTGCGGACGATAGTGACGACCCCGGTCGTAGCGGGCGCGCTCGTAACGGCCGCGATCGTAATGACGCTCATAGCGGTCATGACGATCGTAGCGGTCGAAGGCGCCGGCCGTGGCCGGGATGGTCAAGGCCAGGGTGGCGGCCGCCAGGGCGGTAACGCCCAGCAGTTTCGCAACGGGCATGCTGTGCTCCAAGATCGAATAGTCCCTCGATCCTGCAACGCACGATAAGGCCACGATGTTGCGAGGCGATGTCCGAATGTACGGCCGCGCTGGTCTGGCCTAGCGGCGCCAGACGTAGTGGCAGACGCGGGTCTTGTGGCCGTGGTGACGCTCCCACTTGCAGACCTTCACCTTGTGCGGGCGATTGTGGTGCGGGGCGGCGGTGACGGCGGTGGGGATAGCCAGGGCCAGGCTGGCGACGGCCAGGGTGGTGACGCCCAGCATCTTCGCGAAGGTCATGTGGTGCTCCAGGTTCTTAGAACAGTGATGTCCCCCGACGAGGACCACCGTCCGCGCGCATTGTTGCGCGCCTGTGTCCGCCTCGTAGCGTTCACACAACCTTCGCCGAGCGACGCAGCGCCTGGGGCGGCTGGCCGAAGGCGCGGATGAAGGCCCGGCGCATGCGCTCGGAGTCGCCAAAGCCCGTTTCCAGCGCCACGTCCTCGACCTGCAGCGGCTGGCTGTCCAGCAGGGCGCGCGCCGCCTCGACCCGCAGGCGCTCGACGGCCTTGGCGGGGGTGACGCCGGTCTCCTGGGCGAACAGGCGGGCGAAGTTGCGCGGACTCATGGCGGCGCGGTCGGCGAGCTGCTCGACGCTCAAGGATTCCGCCAAATTCTGACGCGCCCAGGACAGCAGGGCGTCGAACCGTCCGGGGCGCAGGTCGATCAGGGCCGAGAACTGCGACTGGCCGCCGGGGCGGTGGTGGTAGACGACCAACTGCTGGGCGGTGCGCCGGGCGATGGCCTCGCCCTCGTCGGCGCCGATCAGGGCCAGCGACAGGTCGATGCCGGCGGTGATGCCGGCCGAGCTCCACACCGCGCCGTCCTGGATCCAGATGCGGTCGGGCTCGAGCTTCACGCCCGGAAAGCGACGCTGGAAGTCCTGGGTCCGGCTCCAGTGGGTGGTGGCGCGCTTGCCTTCCAGCAGACCCGCGGCGGCCAGGACGTAGGTCCCCGAACACACCGAGGCCACGCGCCGGCAGTCGCGGGCGGCGGCGCGGACGAAGGCTAGGGTCTCGGCGCAGGTGGCCGGCACCTTCACCCCGTCGCCGCCGGAGATCAGCAGGGTGTCCAGCCGGGGGGCGTCGGAGAGCGCGGTGGTCTGGATGGTCACGCCCGACGAGCTGGGCGTCGGCTCGCCGCGCAGGGACAGGAAGTGCAGCGCATAGGCCCCGGGCGAGAACCGCCCGGCGATCTCGAAGGCCGCGATAGGGCCGGTGGCGTCCAGCAGCTGGAAGCCCGGATAGACGAGGAAGCCGATCGCGCGGGGCATTGGCTGTTTCCGTGGGAACTATGTCATTTCTGACAGACGCTAGCTGAACGATGTTCTCTCCGCAATCGTGACGGAGACCACCTCGATGAACCCCTCGCTACAAATCGTGATCGCCCTGTTCCCGGGCGTGACTCACCTGGACTTCACCGGCCCGCACCAGATCCTGTGCCGCGTGCCTGGCGCCAAGGTCACGGTGGCCAGCCTGGCCGGCGGCGAGATCGAGGCTGACGGCCTGGTGTTCGCCCACCTGCCCAAGCTGTCGGACATCGAAGCCTGCGACGTGCTGCTGGTCCCGGGCGGGTTCGGGACGACGCAGGCGATGGGCGACATGGACTTCATCGCCGAGATCCGGCGGCTGGCGGACGGGGCGAAGTACGTCACGTCGGTCTGCACCGGCTCGCTGGTGCTGGGCGCGGCGGGACTGCTGAAGGGCCGGCGGGCGGCGTGTCACTGGGCGTGGCGGGACCAACTGGCGCTGTTCGGGGCGATCCCCGATCCGTCGCGGGTGGCGCGGGACGGGCGCTACATCACCGGTGGCGGGGTGACGGCGGGGATCGACTTCGCGCTGACGGTGGTGGCCGAGCTGGCCGGCGAGGAGATGGCGCAGGGGATCCAGCTGGCGGTGGAGTATGCGCCGGCGCCGCCGTTCGACGCGGGACGGCCGGAGACGGCCCCGGAGGGGGTGCTGGCGCGGATCAGTGCGCTCTACGGCAAGGGAATGGAGGAGCGGCGGGCGGCGGCGGAACGGGCGGCTGAAGCCTTGTGAGCCGACCGGTAATTCTCTCCTCCCCTCCTGGGG
>JAEXJH010000432.1 GCA_023445955.1 Pseudomonadota bacterium | reverse complement strand
GAGCAGCAGGCGCACAGGATGCACTCATAGAGACCATCGAGCTTCTCGCGGTCTTCCGGCGACTGCTTCCACTCGGTCTGCGGCTCGGGCGTATCAGTGTGCAGCCAGGGCTCGACCGAGGCGTACTGCGCGTAGAACAGCGTCAGGTCCGGGATCAGGTCCTTGACCACCGGCATGTGCGGCAGCGGGGCGATCTGGACGGCCTTGCCCGGGACTTCGGCCCAGCCATGGGTGCAGGCCAGGGTGTTGCGGCCGCCGATGTTCATCGAGCACGAACCGCAGACGCCTTCCCGGCACGACCGGCGGAAGGCCAGGGTCGGGTCGATGCTGTTCTTGATATAGAGCAGGGCGTCCAGGACCATCGGGCCAACGGCGTCCATATCGACGTCGTAGGTGTCCCAACGCGGATTGCCGCCCGCTTCCGGATCGTAGCGGTAGATCTTGAAGGTCTTGACCTTCTTGGCGCCCGCGGGAGCCGGCCAGTGCTTGCCCGACTTGACCTGCGAGTTCTTGGGGAGTGCGAGTTCGACCATCGTACCCTCAGTAGACCCGTTGCTTCGGCGGGATGTAGGCGATGTCGTCAGACATCGTGTAGCTGTGGACCGGGCGGTAATCGATCTTCACCTTGCCGGACTCCATATCGAGCCAGGCCAGGGTGTGCTTCATCCACTCGGCGTCGTCGCGGCTGGAGAAGTCCTCGCGAGCGTGGGCGCCGCGGCTTTCGGTGCGGTTAGCCGCGCCGTTCACCGTGACCACCGCCTGGCTGATCAGGTTATCGAACTCCAGGGTCTCCATCAGGTCGGTGTTCCACACCAGACCGCGATCGCTGACCTTGATGTCGCCCTTCTTGGCCCAGACGTCGGCGAGACGCTGCACGCCGCTGTCCAGGCTTTCGCCGGTGCGGAACACCGCGGCGTCTTCCTGCATGGCCTTTTGCATCTCCAGACGCAGTTCGGCGGTGCCGGTCGAGCCCGAGGCGTTACGGAACTTGTCGAAGCGGGCCAGGTGACCGTCGGTCCAGGCGTCCTTCAGTTCCGGCTGCTTGGCGCCCGGGGTCAGGACCTCGGCGCAGCGCAGAGCCGCAGCACGACCGAAGACCACGAGGTCGATCAGCGAGTTGGAGCCCAGGCGGTTGGCGCCGTGCACCGAGACGCAGGCGGCTTCGCCCACGGCCATCAGGCCCGGGATCACCTTGTCGGGGTTCTCGCCGTCCATGGTGACGACTTCGCCGTGATAGTTCGTCGGGATGCCGCACATGTTGTAGTGGACGGTCGGCAGCACCGGGATCGGAGCCTTGGTCACGTCGACGCCGGCGAACACCTTCGCCGTTTCCGAGATGCCCGGCAGGCGCTCGGCCAGGATCTTGGGATCCAGGTGGTCGAGGTGCAGGAAGATGTGGTCCTTGTTGGGACCCACGCCGCGGCCTTCGCGGATCTCGATGGTCATCGCGCGGCTGACCATGTCGCGGGGCGCCAGGTCCTTCACCGACGGGGCGTAGCGCTCCATGAAGCGCTCGCCTTCCGAGTTGGTCAGGTAGCCGCCTTCGCCGCGGGCGCCTTCCGTGATCAGGCAGCCGGCGCCGTAGATGCCGGTCGGGTGGAACTGCACGAATTCCATGTCCTGCAGCGGCAGGCCGGCGCGCAGCGCCATGGCGTTGCCGTCACCGGTGCAGGTGTGGGCCGAGGTGGCCGAGAAGTAGGCGCGGCCGTAACCGCCCGTGGCCAGGATCACCGTCTGGGCCTGGAAGCGGTGCAGGGTGCCGTCGTCGAGCTTCCACGCCGTCACGCCGCGGCAGACGCCGTCGTCCATGATCAGGTCGAGCGCGAAGTACTCGATGAAGAACTCGGTGTCGTGGGCCAGCGACTGGCCGTACATCGTGTGCAGCATGGCGTGACCGGTGCGATCGGCCGCCGCGCAGGTGCGCTGGATCGGGCCTTCGCCGTAGTTCTTGGTCATGCCGCCAAAGGCGCGCTGATAGATCTTGCCGTCGGCCGTGCGCGAGAAGGGTACGCCCCAGTGCTCGAGCTCATAGACCGCCGCAGGCGCGTTGCGGGTCAGGTACTCGATGGCGTCCTGGTCGCCCAGCCAGTCCGAACCCTTGACGGTGTCGAACATGTGCCAGCGCCAGTCGTCCTGGCCCATATTGCCCAGCGAGGCCGAGATGCCGCCCTGCGCGGCCACGGTGTGGCTGCGGGTCGGGAACACCTTGGTGATGCAGGCGGTCTTGAGGCCGGCCTGCGCCGCGCCCAGGGCGGCGCGGAGACCCGAGCCGCCGGCGCCGACGACGACGACGTCGAACTTGTGATCGATGAACTTGTAGGCCGACATCAATGGGCTCCGGTCACGGTCAGGGCGACCTTGAGGATCGAGAAGATCCCGATGGCGCCAGCCAGCACGCAGACGAACAGGTTACCGATCACCAGGGCCGACTTGCCGGTGAAACCGTGGATGTAGTCCTCGATCACGACCTGAACCGCGTTGGACAGGTGGATCAGGGCCGAGATCAGCAGCAGGCCCAGCAGCACGGCGTTCAGCGGCTGGCTGATCCAGGCCGCGACGGTGTGCTGGTCGGCGCCGATCATCTTCAGGGCGGCGAACACGCCCCAGATGCTCAGGGGCGCGAGAGCCAGGCCCGAGACGCGCTCGGTGATGAAGTGGCTGACGCCGTGACGCGAGGCGCCCATGCCGCGGGCCCGCGACAGCGGGGTGCGGAACTGGATCGGCTGGAAGAGGTCGTTCTTGCTCATGATCAGAACGCTCCGTTCGCGCCGGCGATGACCCAGGTGACGATCGTCGCCACGACCGCGAAGGCGATCGCCATGGCGCCGGTCATGTCCGCGATGCGCGGGGCGAAGCCCTTGCCAGTGTCCCAGAAGGTCTGGCGGATCGTGTAGGCGATGTTGAAGAACACGGCGAAGGTCTCGCCCAGCAGCACCAGCTTGCCGATCGGCGAGCCCAGGATGCTCAGGAAGCCGGCATAGACGTCCGGACCAGCGGCGACGGCCGCGGCCCAGGCGGCCAGGATCACGGCGCCGACCCACAGGCCGACGACACAGCCGCGGTGCAGGATCGAGCAGGCCATGGTGATATGCCAGCGCCAGATCGTCAGGTGCGGCGACATCGGGCGCTCAGGCAGCCCCCGGCTCGTGTCGGTCATGAGAGGTCCAACCCCAGTAGCCTTTGTGCGTTGCGGGATGCTTTTAAGCGCGAGGGCGGGGGTGTCAATTAAAGCGGGGCCTGTTGAGAAACGTTCTCAGTCCCGCTCCGGGTAGGTTAAGGAACCCCTAAGGCCAAGGTTGCGTTACGGTCTGTCGCTTTAGGGGGAAGCACGGTCCGCGCATGACGAGTCCGATCGATTTCAGAGCGGTGTTCGACCGGATCCCGACCCCGTACATGCTGATGGATCACGCGCTGACCATCATCGAGATGAACCAGGCCTATCTGGACGTCACGGGCCTGCCCCGCGAGGCGATGGTCGGCCGCTACGTGTTCGACGCGTTTCCGTCCGAGGGCGAGAGCCGGCGGCTTCTGGAAGAGTCGATCCTGCGTACGCGCGACACCGGCCAGACCGACGTGATCGCCGTGCTGCATTACGCGATCCCGCGTCCCGAGGCCGAGGGCGGCGTCTATGACAGCTACTGGAGCGCCACCCACACCTACGTGCCCTCGAACGGCGGCGGCTTCGTGCTGCAGAACACCCAGGACATCACCGAGCTGCGCAAGCTCAAGGACGCCGCCTTTCGGCCCGAGGCCCCGCCGACCACCGCCATGCTCGGCGACTCGGTGCTGCGCCGGGTCGAGACCCTGCAGAGCCAGAGCGTCCAGATCCGCCGCCTGTTCATGCACGCGCCCAGCTTCGTGGCCATCCTGCGCGGACCCGGCCACGTGTTCGACTTCGCCAACGAGGCCTATCTGCGGCTGATCGGCCGCCACGACGT
>JAEXJH010000431.1 GCA_023445955.1 Pseudomonadota bacterium | reverse complement strand
GTAGCCGGCCGGCGCCTTGGGGCTCTGGACCAGCGAGAACGACAGCGGCCGGCCCGAGCGCTCGACAATCCGGCGCAGCATGGCCAACTCGGCCGCGCCGTCCGCAAAGTCCGAGACCAGTTGCAGCACGCCCTTGCCGGCGGCGGCCAGGCCCAACGCGATGCCGGTCAGCTCGTCCTCGCCCGCCGTCAGGGTCGGGGTCGGCTGGCCGTCGCTGGTCCGGTGGTTGAGGGTGCGCGAGGTGGAGAAGCCCAGCGCCCCGGCCTCGACCGCCCGCTGGGCGATGGCGGCCATGGCGGCGATGTCGGTTTGCGTCGCCGGCTCGCGGTTGGCGCCTCGCTCGCCCATGACATAGACCCGCAGCGCCGCGTGCGGCAGCTGGGCGCCGATGTCGACGTCGAAGGCGCGGCCCGCCAGGAAGTCGAGATAGTCGGGGAAGCTTTCCCAGGCCCAGGGCAGACCCTCGGTCAGCACCGGGAACGGGATGTCCTCGACGCCCTCCATCAGCCGGATCAGGCGGTCATGGTCTTCAGCTCGGCACGGCGCGAAGCCGACGCCGCAATTGCCCATCACAACCGTGGTGACGCCATGGCCCGAGCTCGGCGTCATCTGCGCGCCCCAGGTCGCCTGGCCGTCATAGTGGGTGTGGATGTCGACGAAGCCCGGGGTGACGATCCGGCCCGCGGCGTCGATCTCCTGAGCGCCCCGCGCCAGGTTCGGACCAACGGCGGCGATCAGGCCGTCCTTGATCCCGACATCGGCGACAAAGCCGGGCGCGCCCGTGCCGTCGAAGACCGTTCCTCCACGCAGAACCAGATCATAGGCGTGCTGAGCCATGACGTTCCTCCCGTGACTTATCGTTGTTCACGAGGGTCCGCCCGGGGCGATGCAGCGTCAAGTCGCCGTAACGGAAAGGGCGGCCGCCGAAGCGACCGCCCGATACGCCTTAGAACGCCTTGCGGACCGTCACGCCCATGGTGCGCGGCTGGCCCACCGAGTAGCCCAGGCGCGCCCGGCCGCCGCGTTCGCGGTCGAAGGACAGCAGAGCGTTCTCGTCGAAGATGTTGTTGACGTAGGCGACCAGGTCGACGCCGTCGGCCATCTCCAGCCCGACGCTGAGATTGACGATCTCATAGCTGGGCAGCTTCAGGTTCACGACCGTCGGGACCGTGCCCGTGGCCCCGCCGAACGGCAGGCCCGAGACGAACGAGCGCGGGTTGTTCTCCTGGTCGCTGGCCTGGGTGAAGCGGCTGCCGACGTGCTGGACCGAGGCCGTGACATAGCCCTTCACGCCCTCGCGAACCTCCTTGCTGTAGGTGATATCGGCCGAGACCTGGAACTTCGGCACCGACGGCAGGCGGTTGCCGTCACGGATGCCGCCGATGACCGCGCCCGAGCCGTCCTTCACCGTGCTGTCGAACTCGGCTTCCACCAGGCTGCCCGACAGGCCGACGTCGAGGCCCGAGGCCAGGCGGGCGCGGAACTCGCCCTCCAGGCCCTTGGTGTGGGCCTTGGCCACGTTGAAGACGACGCGCGAAGAGCACGAGCCGGCGTCCAGCGTGGTCTGCAGGTTGCTGATGTCGGTATAGAAGGCCGCGCCGTTGAAGGTGACCCGACCAAAGCGCGACTTCACCCCGCCCTCGTAGTTCCAGAGCGTCTCGTCCTTGTAGGACTGGTAGCCGCCGAAGATGATCTTGTCCTGCGCCGAGCACAGCGGCAGGTTCAGCGGGTCGTTGACCCCGCCGAGGCGGAAGCCTTTCGAGGCCTGGGCGTTGAAGGTGACGTTGTCGGTCGCCGCATAGCTCAGCAGGAAGCGCGGCGTGAAGCCGTCCGACGAGGTCTTGTCGGTGCGGTTGTCGCCGTTGGCGAACAGGCCGCCCGACTTGAACTGGCGGGTTTCGCTGAAGTCGTAGTAGCGGCCGCCGGCCGTCGCCGTCAGCTTGCCGAGCGTGTAGTTCACTTCGCCAAACACGGCCTTCTGCTTGATGTCGTAGGGCAGGTAGGCGTTGTAGGGCGAGTTGGCCGGGAAGCCGTTGGCGACAGCGGTCGAGGTGCCCGCGCCCAGCACGGCGTTGGTGTAGGCGTCGTAGCCCGGGGTCGGCAGGCGCTGGTTGTAGACACGGTCGACCTTCGAATAGAAGCCGCCGACCACCCACTGGAACGGCCCCTCGCCGGTCGAGGCCAGGCGCAGTTCCTGGGTGTACTGCTTCAGGTCGGTCGTATCGACCAGCTGGGACGGCAGCATCACCCCCGCGGCCGGGAAGCCCAGATCGACCGAGACGCTGCCGGTCAGGGCGCTGGCGTCACGGTTCACGGCGATCTTGCGCTTGATGTAGCTGCTGACCGACGTCAGGGCGGCGCCGCCAAGGTCGACATTGGCCGTGAAGTCGCCCAGCAGGGTGTTGTCGGAGAAGCTTTCGTCCAGCAGCAGGTACTGCTGGCGCTCGCCCAGGGTGATCTTGGGCCGCGTCGTGGTGTTGGGATTGGCGTAGAGGTTGAAGACGTCTTCGCGGTTGAAGCCGTGGGCGCGGATCTCCTGATAGACCACGCGCGGCGTCAGGGTGACGGTGTCGCTGGGCTTGATCAGGAACGACAGGCGGCCGCCGCGACGCGCGCCGTCGTTGACGTTCTTCTTGACCTTGCCGCCCTCGCCCAGGGCGTCGATGAAGCCGCCGTATTGGGTCAGGTAGCCGACCGCGCGCATGGCGACCTTGTCGGAGATCGGCAGGTTCACCATGCCCTTCACATGACCGCCGAAGTCGTCGCCGCCGACCAGGTTGGCGTTGGCCTCGAACAGGCCCTCGGTCTTGTCCAGCTTGGGCTGGTTGGTGATGTAGCGGATGGTGCCGCCGACCGAGCCCGAGCCGAACAGCGTGCCCTGCGGACCGCGCAGGGTCTCGACGCGGTTCAGGTCGAACAGGTCGACGTCTGGCGTGAACAGCGACAGCGAGATCACCGACTCGTCGAGATAGACCCCGACCTGTTCCTTGACGCCCGGCTGGTCGCGGACGACCTGGCCGGCCGAGACCCCGCGCACCGACACCTGGCTCTGGCCCGGGCCCAGGTTCTGGATCGTCAGGCCGGCGACGTTGCGCGACAGGTCCTCCAGGGTCACCGCGCCCGAGCGCTGGATGTCCTTTTCGGTCTGGGCGTTGATCGAGAACGGAATGTCCTGGATCGAGGCGTCGCGCTTTGTGGCGGTGACGATGATCTCGTCGATGGCGGTGCTATCCTTCTGCTGCGCAGCCGCCAGGGCCGGAGCCGCCAGGACGGTGGCAAGCGCGCTGACGCCCAGCAGCGCGCGACGCGCCGAACGGCGCGGTGTAGCGATGGTCATTGGTATCCTCCCGAATGTTTTTGGCGCTCTTGGAGCAAGCTCCCGGCGCAACTCCAGCGTTTGTCCTGGAATCGGGGAAAGTCAACGCGAAACGAAGCTGTAAGAAATCAGCATTTTAGACACCGGTGTCGGCGACTTTCGAAACACACGTATGAAAAGTGGGCTGGAATGACGTTGACGTATGCGTGACCTTTCGCACCGCGAAAAGGGAGTCTAGGGTGACCGCCAATTCAAACTAACGTTTAACGGGGAGTGCGCCTCTATGCGCGAAGCGGTCATCGTCTCTTACGCCCGCACCGGCCTGGCCAAGTCGGTTCGTGGCGGCTTCAACAACACCCATGGCGCGGCCATGGCCGGTCACGCCATCCAGCACGCCGTCTCCCGCGCCGGCCTGGAAGGCGCCGAGGTCGAGGACGTGGTCCTGGGCTGCGGCGGCCCCGAAGGCGCCACCGGCATGAACGTCGCCCGCAACGCCGCGATGTGGGCCGGCCTGCCGATCACCACCTCGGGCCAGACCGTCAACCGCTTCTGCTCGTCGGGCCTGCAGGCCATCGCGACGGCCGCCAACTATGTCCGCAATGACGGCGCGGACGTCGCCATCGGCGGCGGCGTCGAGTCGATCTCGCTGGTCAACGCCGGCGGTCACATGAACCGCTACCACATCACCGAAGAGAAGCTGCTCAAGACCCATCCGGCCCTGTGGATGGCGATGATCGACACCGCCGACATCGTGGCCAAGCGCTACAATGTCAGCCGCGAATACCAGGACGAATACGCCCTGCGCAGCCAGCAGCGCATCGCCGCCGCCCAGGCCGCTGGCCTGTTCGACGACGAGATCGTGCCGATGGCCACCAAGATGAAGGTGGTCAACAAGGAGACCAAGGAAGAGAGCCTGGTCGACTACAC
>JAEXJH010000430.1 GCA_023445955.1 Pseudomonadota bacterium | reverse complement strand
CGGCCTGGGCGGCGGCCAGGTTGGCGGCCGAGGTGCCCTGACGGGCGGTGGCGGTGTCGAGGCCGGCTTGGCTGAGGTAGCCCTTGGCCTGCAGCTCCTTGGCGCGGTTCAGGGCGGCGCTCGCCTCGGCCAGGGTGGCCTTGGCGCTGGCGACGCTGGCGTCCTGCTGGCGCAGCTGGGCGCTGATCAGGGTGCTGTTCAGCTGGACCAGGATCTGGCCGGCCTTGACGGTCTGGCCTTCCTCGGCATTGACGGAAACGGCGGTCAGGCCGCCGGTCTCGGCGCCGACCGGCACCTCTTCCCACGGCGAGATCGTGCCCGTGGCGTTGATCTGGCGGGCGATCGGCTGGCTGGAGACGGTGGCGACGCTGACGGTCGCCGAAGCGCTGGGCGCGGCCCGCGTCTTCTTCTCGGGCTTCTTCCCGCAGCCGGCGAGCGCAAGGGCGCTCACGCCCAGGACCAAGACCAGCGCGCTCACAGTCGGGCGGCGCCCATTGATCCCATTACGCACGAAAATTCCCCAGCAGCAGTTGAGCCCGACGGCCTTCTAGCCGACAAACCCCGGGTCGCTGAGTTAATTTGCCGTAAGACGATAACGACAACTGTAGCGCCGTCTCCCGTTGCGGGAGAAGAGCTACAGTCTCTCGATGATCGTCACATTGGCCAGCCCGCCGCCCTCGCACATGGTCTGCAGGCCATAGCGCGCGCCGCGGTCCTGCATCGCATGGACCAGTGTCGTCATCAGCTTGGCGCCCGAGCCGCCCAGCGGGTGGCCCAGGGCGATGGCGCCGCCGTTGACGTTCAGCTTGTCCGGGTCGCCGCCGGTCACCTGCAGCCAGGCCGTCGGCACCGAGGCGAAGGCCTCGTTGACCTCGTAGAGATCGATGTCGCCGATCTTCATCCCGGCCCGGTCCAGCGCCTTCAGGGTGGCGGGGATCGGCGCTTCCAGCATGATCACCGGATCGTGGCCGATCACGGTCATGCTGTGGATCCGCGCCAGCGGCTTCACGCCCAAGGCCTTTAGGCCGCGTTCGTTGACGATCATCACGCCGGCCGCGCCGTCGCAGATCTGGCTGGAGGTGGCGGCGGTCAGGCGGCCGTCTTCCGTCAGCAGCTTCACCGAGCCGATCGACTCCAGCGAGGCGTCCCAACGGATGCCTTCGTCCTTGTCGTGGGTTTCGGTCGCGCCGTCCGGCAGGGTCACCTCGATCGGCACGATCTCGGCGGCGAACTTGCCGCCATTGGTCGCGGCGATGGCGCGCTGGTGGCTGGACAGGGCGTAGGCGTCGAGCTCGGCCCGGGACAGGTCGTACTTCTTGGCGATCATCTCGGCGCCGGAGAACTGGCTGAAATTGATCCCCGGATAGCGCGCTTCCATGCGCGGGCTCTTGTAGGTCCCGAAGCCGTTCTTGTAGGGCAGGGCCGAGGACAGTCCCATCGGCACGCGGCTCATGCTCTCGACGCCGGCGGCGATGACGATGTCCATGGCGCCCGACATCACGGTGGCGGCGGCGAAGTGGATGGCCTGCTGCGACGAGCCGCACTGGCGGTCGACCGAGGTGGCCGGCACGCTTTCGGGCAGGCTGGAGGCCAACACGGCGTTGCGGGCGATGTTGATGGCCTGTTCGCCCACCTGGCCCACGCAGCCCATGATCACGTCCTCGATGAGAGCCGGATCGGCGCCGCTGCGCGCCACCAGGGCGTCCAGCACTGTCCCCGCTAGATCGGCCGGGTGCCAGCCCGAGACCCTGCCGCCCTTGCGTCCGCCGGTCGTCCGCGCGGCCGCCACGATATAGGCTTCGCCCATGGTTTCCTCCTGTCGTTCAGGAGAGTGAAACAGGCGTTCGCAAGGCTGTCAGCGGTGACGCGGCGTCATGTCCGAAGGCGTTCGGGCGCGACCACTCCGGAGGGCGGCGGAGGGCGGCGGAGGGCGGCGGTCCGGTACGGATCCGAAGAACAGAGCGGCCATGGCCAGGTAGCTGAAGACGCCGCCGCCGGCGTTCAGGGTGGCGTGGTTGGGGATCTTGGGGTCGGCCAGCGTGGCGAACAGCAGGATCAGGCTCAGGCTGTGAAAGCCGCAAGCCCACATCGGCCACCAGCGATCCGATCGCAGGGCGATGAACAGCAGCACCAGCATCAGGACCAGGTCCACCAGGAACACCGCGGTCTGCGGGCCGAACTTCTGGTGGATGTTGTAGACGAAGCAGGTGGCGAACCAGGCCAGGATCATGGCCGCGCCGGCCAGGCGTTCGGGCCAGCCGCCACGCCACAGCGCCACGCCGACCGTGATCAGCAGGGCGGCGAGGCTTGACCATTGAGAGAGGGAGTTGAGCGGCGCCATCGCGCTAGGGTGGCGGCTTTCCGCCAGATTGCAATGATCCTCGCCGATGGGGACCGGCGAGGATTTTGCGTCGCGCCTTGAAGTCTAGGCGGCGATGGTCAGGCGGCCGGTGGTGCTGGCCAGGCCGGGGGGGCCTTTGCCGAACTCGTCCTGCTCGAAGGACACGGCCGAAAGGCCGATGTCGTGCTGGGCGACCGTCAGGTGCTTGTGGGTGGTGACGATGCCCTCGCGCGCCGCGCCCAGGGCCTGCATGGTGCTGATCGCCGACATGATCGCGTCCTGGCCGATCATGGCCGACAGGTTGGCCTGCTGACGCGTGGTCGGCATGAGGCCGGCCAGGGCCGCGGTGCTGGCGATCGCGGCGTCGATGGCCTCTTCGGCGGCGAACAGGGCTTGGGCCACGGTTTCGGCGGCCAGGCGGCGTTGCTTGAGCATGCGAAATCTCCCTCACGCCGACATGGTCGGCGCGTTGCCAGATGTTGATGATGGTTGGTTTGGTGCGCCCTGATCCGTGGGCGTGTCGGTCTTAGGGAAGCAGGCTTTGCAAAGCGTGGAGACCCGTCAGGATCGAACCGAACGCGAGTGCGGTCACGATCATCACGGCCGCGATGAAGGCCAGTCGAAGGGGAAGGCTCAGATGATTGGGCCGTCCTCCGAGTCCGAAGAGGACAAGTCCGACAGGAACGTCTCGTCCATCACCGCGCTGGCGATGCACAAGATCTCCCGCATCACCAGTTCGCTGGGCTTGAACGACGCCTGCTTGCGCGTGGCTTCCACCAGGTCGTGCACCATCGACGCGCCGGCCGGGGTCACCGACAGGTTCTGCAGCTGGCGCTCGAGCTCGCTCCACGTAATCGGAGGCATGGTCTCGGCCGAGTTCAGCAGGGGCCAGCTGTGCTGGAAGCTCTTCACTTCCTGGCGCAGGTGGGCGGCCCGACCGATCGCGTCCTTCTGATGGGGGGTCAACTCGTTCACTGGGAACTCCTTCCTCAATGAGGTCAGCTGACCGCGAGGAAGGATGTTCGCCTAGCCGGGCCGTGTCGGACCCCGACGCGATCGGAGGGGGGTATCTGGGGGAGGGGCCCCCTGATGGGCCCTGTCGAAGACGCGGCGGGCGGCGTCGTAGCGATCGGCCGCGCCCAGGCGCCGGCGCGCCTTGTCCAGGTGCCAGTCGACGGTGTGCTTGGAGAGGCCCAGCTCGCGGGCGATCTCCTTGGAGCTCATGTGGCGGTCGACTAAGCGGAGGCATTCGCGCTCACGCTCGGTGAGGCGTTCCAGGCCGTCAGCCTGATCAGGCAGGGTGTGAGCGCCCTTCTCCATCGTCTGGACCATATGCAAAGGCGACAAGACGGCCAAGCGCCCGAACATTAAACCTTGGCTATCCCCTGTGCGGCGTCCCCTCGTGTGGCGTTGTCCAGTCGGCCTGGCTGCGGAACCTGTCGATCAGGAACGCGGTGGCCGGGCCGGGCGGCGTGTCGCCGCGATAGATGGCGTGCAGCGCATAGACCGCGTCGTTCAGGTC
>JAEXJH010000429.1 GCA_023445955.1 Pseudomonadota bacterium | reverse complement strand
CGTCTATCCATGGGTGGCGATCACTTCAGCACGTGGAAGAAGCGGCTGGGACGCGCGTTCAGGAACCACGTCCACGGCTTGAACAGGCTGGCCTCGGCGTTCCACGACAGCAGGATGATCTGGGCGCGGCCGACCAGGTTCTCGGCAGGCACGAAGCCGACGCCGACCTCGTCGCCGATATACTGGTCCAGCTCATAGTCCCACTTGCAGGCCGTTTCCTTGTACGGCGAGACGCCCGGGTCGAAGCGGCTGTCGGCCGAGTTGTCGCGGTTGTCGCCCATGAAGAAGTAGCAGCCCGTCGGGACCGTATAGACGCCGGTGTTGTCGCCGCGGCTGTCGGGACCGAAGTCCTGGGTGTTGTACTGGCGGCCTTCCGGATTGGTTTCCTGGAAGCGCTGGACTTGCTGGGTGAAGCCATAGCCGGTGTCGACCAGGGCCGGGGCCTGTTCCTTGCGCGGCAAGGCCTTGCCGTTGATGTAGACCTGACCGCCGCGGATCTGGACCTTGTCGCCCGGCATGCCGATCAGGCGCTTGATGTAGTCGGTGCGGTTGTCGCGCGGCAGCTTGAAGACGATGATGTCGCCGCGGGTCGGCGCGCGACCCAGGATACGGCCCTTGATGATCGGCGGGCTGAACGGGATGGAGTGCTTGCTCCAGCCGTAGCTGAACTTGGACACGATGATGTAGTCGCCCTGATAGAGGTTGGGCTCCATCGAGGCCGACGGGATCGTGAAGGGCTGGAACAGCAGGACCCGCAGCACCAGGGCGATGCCCAGAGCGTAGGCGACAGTCTTGATGATCTCGATCAACTCGGCGACGGCGCCCTTTTCTTCGGGCGGCGTGAGGTCGTCGGCGGCGTCGGTCATGCGGGCGCTGAGCTCTTCCAAGATGATTTGCCGGCGAACCGGTTCGGCTTTGCTAGACGGGCTTGGTCCCCCAAGCAAGGGTCTGGCCAAGCAAGGGTGCGCGCCGTTAGCCGCACTTCATGGCGACGGTTGGGCCGTTTCGTCAAACGGTCTCGGGCGCCACGCGAGTTCGCTACGCCTTGGGCAGGGCCTCGATGATCACGAAGGCCTGGGCGTAGGGATGATCGTCGGTCAGGGACAGGTGGATCACGGCCTCCATGCCCTCGGGGGTCATCTCCTTGAGCCGCTCCAGCGCCCCGCCGGTCAGGGCCATGGTCGGCTTGCCCGACGGCAGGTTGACCACGCCCATGCCGGCCAGGTGCACGCCGCGCTTGAGGCCCGTGCCCAGCGCCTTGGAGCAGGCCTCCTTGGCGGCGAAGCGCTTGGCGTAGCTGGAGGCGCGGTCGGGCTTGCGCTCGGACCGCTTGCGCTCGATCTCGGTGAAGACCTTGTTGGTGAAGCGGTCACCGAAGCGTTCGAGGGACTTCTCGATGCGGCGGATGTCGCAGAGGTCCGAGCCGATGCCGATGATCACGCCGCTTGCTCCAGGCGGGCGGCGTCCATCAGCAGGCGCATGCGCTGGATGGCCTGCGGCAGGCCGACGAAGATCGCTTCGCCAATGAGGAAGTGGCCGATGTTCAGCTCGGCGATCTCGGGGATGGCGGCGATCGGCTTGACGGTGGCGTAGTCGATGCCGTGGCCGGCATGGACTTCCAGGCCCAGGCTGGCGGCCAGGGCCGCGCCGGTCTTTAGGCGTTGCAGGATGGCGTCGGCGCGGTCGAGGTGGCCCTCGCGGAAGGCGTCGCAATAGGCGCCGGTGTGCAGCTCGACGACCTGGGCGCCGGCGGCGGCCGAGGCGCGGATCTGCTCGGGATCGGCCTCGATGAACAGCGACACCCGCGCCCCGACAGTGCGCAGGCGGGCCGTGGCGTCGGCGATGCGGTTGGCGCCTTTGACGACGTCGAGGCCGCCTTCGGTGGTCACCTCCTCGCGGCGTTCAGGCACCAGGCAGGCGGCGTGCGGCTTGGCGCCCAGCGCGATGCCGACCATCTCGTCGGTGACGGCCATCTCGAAGTTCAGCGGCTTGCCGCGCTTGTGGCAGAGGTCGGTCAGCACGGCGATGTCGGCGTCGCTGATGTGGCGGCGATCCTCGCGCAGGTGGGCGGTGATGCCGTCGGCGCCGGCGGCCAGAGCGAGTTCAGCGGCGCGGACGGGCTCGGGATAGGACGAGCCGCGCGCGTTCCGGATCGTGGCCACGTGGTCGATATTGACGCCCAGTCGCAAGCTCATCCGCTCTTCCCGTCGATACCCAAAAAGACTCGAGGCTGAATCTATAGGCCCAGCCGCCTGCCTGTGCAGGTGGGAATTTCGCGGGCCGGCGCCAGTCCTGGCGTGGACAAAGCCGCGCCGGCGCCCAATCGTATACGCTCTACCTTTGGGAGGGGTGTGACGATGTCGAACAAGACCTGGCTGGCCGCGACGGCTGGCGTGCTGGCGATGACCCTGGCGAGCGGCGCGTTCGCCGCCGACGTCTCGGCCGGCAAACTCAAGGCCCTGAAGGCCGAGGCCGTGGCTGGCGTCGAGAGCCGCACCAAGCTGGCCCAGGTGATGAACGACGAGATCTTCTCGTTCGGCGAGCTGGGCTTCCAGGAGGTCGAGACCTCGGCCTACATCACCAAGGTGCTGGAGCAGAACGGCTTCACCATCAAGCGCGGCGTGTCGGGCATCCCGACGGCCTGGACCGCGACCTGGACCCACGGGACCGGCGGCCCGACCATCGCCTTCGGCAGCGACATCGACTGCATTCCCAAGGCCTCGCAGAAGCCGGGCGTGCCCTGGCACGATCCCATCGTCCCCGGCGCCCCCGGCCATGGCGAGGGCCACAATTCCGGCCAGGCCCTGAACGTCGTGGCGGCGCTCGCGGTCAAGGAGGTGATGGAGAAGCAGAACATCGCCGGCACGCTCGTGCTCTGGCCCGGCGTCGCCGAGGAGCTGGTGGCCGGCAAGGCCTACATGGTCCGCGACGGGGTGTTCAGCGGCATCGACGCCACGATCTTCACCCACGTCGGCTCGAACCTGCAGACCGCCTGGGGCCAGCCGTCGGGCACGGGCCTAGTGTCCATCAAGTACAATTTCCACGGCGAGTCCGCCCACTCCGCCGGCGCGCCCTGGCGCGGCCGCTCGGCGCTGGACGCCGTCGAGCTGATGGACATGGGCTGGAACATGCGCCGCGAGCACCTCAAGCCCGAGCAGCGCTCGCACTACGTCATCACCGACGGCGGCGACCAGCCCAATGTCGTGCCGTCGGAGGCGACCGTCTGGTACTATTTCCGCGAACAGACCTTCGACGCCATCAAGAAGAACTGGGACATCGGCAACAAGATCGCCAAGGCGGCGGCCGACATGACCGACACCAAGATGGACTACGCTATCGTGGGCACGGCCGCCCCGCGCCACTTCAACAAGCCGATGGCAGAAGCGGCGCAGAAGAACATCGAGCTGGTCGGCCTGCCCAAATGGACCGACGACGAGCAGGCGTTTGCGAAGGCGGTGCAGAAGAACGTCGGCTCGACCAAGCAGGAAGGCCTCGACGTCAAGCTGAAGGGCCTCAAGCCCCCGGAGGAGAAGCCCGAAAGCGGCGGCTCGGACGACATCGGCGACATCTCGTGGATCATGCCCACGATCACCATCAACTACCCGTCGAACATCCCGGACCTGCCGGGCCACCACTGGGCCAACGCCATCTCGATGGCGACGCCGATCGCCCACAAGGGCGTGGTCGCGGGCTCGAAGGTGGTGGCGATGACGGCGCTGGACCTGCTGACCCAGCCCAAGCTGCTGGCGGCCTCGAAGACCTACTTCACCGATGTCCAGACCAAGACGCAGAAGTACGTGCCGATGCTGGCCGCGACCGACAAGCCGCAGACCCAGATCAACGCCAACATCATGGCGACCTTCCGGCCCGAGATGAAGAAGTACTACTACGATCCCGACAAGTACGGGACCTATCTGGAGCAGCTGGGCATCGCCTGGCCGGTCAAGCAGCTGACGCCGCCGGCGGCCGAAGCGAAGTAGTCGCTAGCGCAGACGGCGGCTGCCCGGATCCTCGATCGGGATGGCCGCCAGCTCCGGCGGCAGGGCGTCGGCCGGATAGGCCGGCACTTCCAGGCTGCACAGCGAGACCAGCGGCACGCCGACATCGACCTTGCCGCCCGAGCGGTCGACGATGCAGGCGGCGGCCACGACGTCGCCGCCGGCCTCCTGGATCGCCTGGATGCACTCGCGCGACGACAGGCCGGTGGTGACGATGTCCTCGACCATCACGACCTTCTGGCCGGGCTCCAGGTGGAAGCCGCGGCGGAACTTGAAAGCTCCCCCCTCGCGCTCGACATAGATCGACGGCACGTTCAGGTGACGGGCGGTCTCGTAGCCGGGGATGATGCCGCCGACGGCGGGCGAGACGGCGACGTCGACCGCGCCGACCGTGGCGAGAATCTTCTCGGCCAGGGCCTTGCAGAGCCGCTCGCAGCGCTCGGGGCGCATGAACACCAGGTTCTTCTGCAGGAAGACCGGGCTGTGCAGGCCGCTGGACAGCACGAAGTGGCCTTCGCGTAGGGCCCCTGCGGCGCGGAATTCGTCGAGGACGTCATCGTTGGTCATGAGCGCTGCCTATAGAACCAAGCGGCCGAGTCTTCAAACGTCAGCTTGCCTCGCGCAGGCGTTTCGCGCTCTACCGCCCTCATGACCGAAGAAGTGCAACGTCCTCGCGTCGGCTGCGGCGCGGCCATCCTCGATGCTCAAGGCCGGCTGCTGCTGGTCAAGCGGGTCAAGAACCCCGAGGCCGACCACTGGGGCGTGCCCGGCGGCAAGCTGGACTGGGGCGAAGCCGCCCACGTCTGCGCCGAGCGCGAGATCAACGAAGAACTGGGCATCACCATCAAGGCCGGCCGCGTCCTGGCCGTCACCGACATGGTCGCCCCCGACTACCACTGGGTGGCGATCACCTATGCGGTCGAAAGCTTCGAAGGCGAGCCGGCGATCCAGGAAGCCCACGCCATCCACGAGTGGGGCTGGTTCGCGCTAGACGCCCTGCCCTCGCCGATGACGGCGGGGAGCATCGACGCGGTGGCGGCGCTGAAGCGGTAGGGTCCAGGGTCCGCCCTCGGCCTAACCCCGCGTCCGGTCCACCGTCTCGACCGACGGGCACGCCCTAAGCGCCGCCTGGATGTTGGTCAGGTGCTTGGCGTCGCGGACCTCCACGTCGATGTCGACGTCGAAGAAGTCGCTCTGCCGGTGGTGCATGCGCAGGTTGACGATGTTGCCGCCGGCCTCGCCGATGATCGTGCAGACCAGGCCCAGCACGCCCGGTGCGTTCTGGATCGTCGCGTGCAGGCGGGTCAGGGAGATGGTCGAGCGTTCGGCCTCGGGCGTCCAGTTCAAGTCGCGCCAGAGTTCCTCGTGGTCCTCGTATTCGGCCAAGCGCGGGCAGTCGATGGTGTGGACGTCCAGACCCTCGCCGTCCTCGCGCAGGATGCCGACGATGCGGTCGCCCGGCACGGGGCTGCAGCAATGGGCGAAGTGCAGCGACACACCCGGGGTCAGGCCGCCGCCGCGCACATAGAGGCTGGCGGCTTCCTGGCCGCCCTCGATCTTGCGGCGCGCCGTGGCGGCCTCGCGATCGGCGTCCTTCATGCCCGGATAGGCCGTTTCCAGCACCTGACTGGGCGAGACCCGGCCGCGACCAACGGCGTCGAACAGCGCCTCGTCGCCTTCCAGGGCGAAGCGCTCCAGGATCGGGCGGAGGGAAACGTCCTTCAGCTTCTTGCCGGCGCGCTCGAAGACCTGCTCCAGCGAGGCGCGGCCCAGGCGAAGGAACTCTTCCTTTTCCGTCTGGCGGATGTGGCGGCGGATGGCCGAGCGGGCCCGGCCGGTCACGGTCAGCGAACGCCAGTCCGGCGGCACCACGGGCTTGGAGCCGCGCACCACTTCCACGACGTCGCCGTTCACGAGCGGCGTGCGCAGCGGCTTCAGCTCGCCATTGATCTTCACGCCGATGCAGGTGTCGCCGACGCTGGTGTGGACCGCATAGGCGAAGTCCAGCGGCATCGCGCCCCGCGGCAGACTGACCAGCTTGCCCTTGGGGGTAAAGACGAACACCTGGTCGAGGAACATCTCGAGCTTGGCGTGCTCGACCAGTTCTTCAGAGTCGCCGCCGTGCTCCAGCACCTGGACCAGCTGGCGGAGGTTGGCCAGCGGATCGCGGCCGCCGGCGGCTTCCATGCCTTCCAGGTCGAGGCCGTACGAGGCGTCCTTGTAGCGGAAGTGGGCGGCGACGCCCTCTTCGTTCACGCGGTCCATGGCCTCGGTGCGGATCTGCATCTCGATCCGCATGCCGCGCGGACCCACCACCGTGGTGTGCAGCGAGCGGTAGTTGTTCCGCTTCGGCGTCGAGATGTAGTCCTTGAAGCGGTCGGGCACGCTGGACCAGGCGCGGTGCACGACGCCGAGCGCGCGGTAGCAGTCTTCCTCGCTGTCGACGATCACGCGGAACGCATAGATGTCGGCCATCTGCGAGAAGCCGATCGATTTGCGCTGCAGCTTGCGCCAGATCGAATAGGGCGACTTCTCGCGGCCGAACACGCGGGCCGGCAGGGTCGAGGATTCCAGGCGCGCCGAAATCTCCTGGCTGACCAGGGCCACCGCCCCGCCCTGCTCTTCGCGCAGGGTGTCCAGGCGGCGGATGATGGCGTCGCGAGCGACCGGATTGGTGTGCTGGAAGGACAGCTCCTCCAGCTCCACGCAGATCTTGTGGCAGCCGATGTTGCGGGCCAGCGGCGCGTAGATGTCGCGCGTCTCGCGGGCGATGCGCTCGCGTTTCGCCTGGTTCTTGATGAAGTGCAGCGTCCGCATGTTGTGCAGACGGTCGGCCAGCTTGACCAGCAGGACGCGGACGTCCTTGGAGATGGCCAGGATGAATTTGCGCAGGTTCTCGGCCTGGCGCATGTGCTCGGCCTGGAGTTCCAGCTTGGACAGCTTGGTGACGCCCTCGACCAGCTCGCCGATCTCCTCGCCGAACAGCTGGGCGATCTCGTCCTTGGTGACCGGGGTGTCCTCGATCACGTCGTGCAGCAGGGCCGTGACGATGGTCGCGGTGTCCAGGCGGTACTCGGTGAGGATGCCAGCCACCTCGATCGGGTGGGCGTAATAGGGGTCGCCGCTGGCCCGGGTCTGCGAGCCGTGCATGCGCATGGCGTAGACATAGGCGCGGTTCAGCAGCGCCTCGTCGGCCGTCGGGTCATAGGCGTGGACCCGCTCGATCAACTCGTACTGGCGAAGGAAGCGCGGGCGCGGCTTGGGCGGCGGTTCAGCCGCTGCAGCGGGCGTCACAGACGAAGACGCGCCCGATTCGACATCGGGCGCGCGTTCGGGCGAGACGGTCGGCTCGACCGCCTCGAGGATCAGAGGGTCTGCGCCTTCGGGGCTCAGTACCGCTCCTCCTGACCGCCGTCGCGGTCGCTCTGCAGGGCGCGAACCAGTTCCAGTTCGCTCATCTGCATGTGGCTCGGATCGGCCAGCAGGGCCAGGGTCTCGGCCTCTTCCTCGGCTTCGGTGTGCTCATCGACGCGTTGCAGCGTGCTGATGAGGTGTTCCTTCAGCGCTTCGTGGTCGATGACGTCGTCGGCGATCTCGCGCAGGGCGACGACCGGGTTCTTGTCGTTGTCGCGGTCGACCATCAGGGCCGCGCCGGCCGAGATGCCGCGGGCGCGGTGCGCCGACAGCAGGACCAGCGAGAAGCGGTTCGGAACCTTCTCGACGCAATCTTCGACGGTGACGCGGGCCATGAGTTCCTCGGGCTGCCGATTAGCTATCGCAAAATAGGCTTCTGTGCGGCGACACGCAATGTCGCGCAATAACATCAGCTTTTGCGAGCGGGCG
The DNA here is from genome assembly GCA_023445955.1 of Pseudomonadota bacterium. GTDB lineage: Bacteria > Pseudomonadota > Alphaproteobacteria > Caulobacterales > Caulobacteraceae > Caulobacter. The sequence continues at coordinate 6,768 of JAEXJH010000429.1, read as the reverse complement.
CTTATGCCCGCTTCGTGGGTCAATGTCTAGGGCTGACTAGATCCTCCCCCACAACGCGGGGGAGGATCTAGTCGCATCTACCAGACCTTCACGCGCTTCTCAGGCGGCAGGTATAGCGCATCGCCCGGCTTCACACCGAAGGCCGCGTACCAGTCGTCCAGGTTCCGCACCGTCGAGGCGCGGTACTGGTCCGGGGCGTGGCCATCGGTGATCAACTGCTGACGCAGGGCCGCCGGGCGGGTGTAGCCCAGCCAGCTCTGGGCGAAGGCCAGGAAGAAGCGCTGGTCGCCGGTCATGCCGTCGATCACCGGCGCCTCCTTGCCCTTCAGCGAGGCGTGGTAGGCGTCCAGCGCCGCGCCCAGGCCGGCGACGTCGGCGATGTTCTCGCTCAGCGTCTGCTTGCCGTTCACCGCCAGGTCCGGGAAGGGCTTGTACGCATCAAACTGATCGGCAAGCGCAACGCCGGCCTTGGTGAAGTGGTCGAAGTCGGCCGGCGTCCACCAGTTGCGCAGGCGGCCCTGACTGTCGAACTGCGCGCCCTGGTCGTCGAAGCTGTGGCTGATCTCGTGGCCGATCGTGGCGCCGGTCGCGCCGTAGTTGGCGGCCATGTCGTTGCCGAGGTCGAAGTTCGGCGGGGCCAGGATGGCGGCCGGGAAGTTCAGGGCGTTCAGCATCGGCAGGTTCACGGCGTTGACCGTCTGCGGGGTCATCACCCACTCGCCGCGATCGACCGGCTGGCCGAGCTTGGCGCGGTCGGCGGCGTAGTCGAACTCTTCCGAGCGCTTCAGGTTGCCGAACGCGTCGCCGCGCACCACCGCATAGGCCGAGTAGTCGCGCCACGTATCCGGATAGCCGACGCCGACCTTCAGCACGGCGACCTTCCTGCGGGCCTCGGCCTTGGTGGCCGGGTCCATCCAGTCCAGGCCGTCGATGCGCTTTTCGAAGGCGACCTTCATGTTGTCGACCATAGCGGTCACCGCGGCCTTGGAGTCGGCCGAGAAGTACTTGTCGGCGTAGAGCTTGCCGACCGCCTCGCCCAGCACGGCGTTGGTCGAGCCAACGGCCCGCTTCCAGCGCGGCGACAGCTGCGGCGTGCCCTGCAGGCCCTGGCCGTAGAAGGCGAAGCGCTCGTCGACGAAGGCCTTAGGCAGGACGTTGCTGTAGTGGTCCATCAGGTGGAAGGTCAGGTAGTCCTTCCAGGTCTCCAGCGAGACGCCGGCCACGGCCTTGCCGAGACCGGTGACCATCGTCGGATGCCAAACGATGAAGCGCGGCTGGGTGTTGAGCTTGGCGGCCGCGAAGAAGGCGGTCCAGTCCAGGCCCGGAGCCTTGGCGGCGAAGTCGGCGGGCGTCCAGCTGTTGTTGGCCTTCTGGACGTCGGCGCTGTCGGCGCGCGTGCCCGAGGCCTGGGCCAGCTGGGTTTCCAGCGCCACGATCGCCTTGGCCTTGGTCGCGGCGTTGGCGACACCGCCCAGGGTCAGGATCTTCTCGACGTGGGCCAGGTACTTGGTCCGCGCCTCGACCATCGAGGCCTTGTCGGAGACGTAGTATTCGCGGTCGGGCATGCCCAGACCGCCCTGCAGCAGGAACGGCGCGTACTTGCTGGTGTCGTCGAACGACGGCGAGACCCACAGGCCCAGGACGTTGTCGGTGTAGAAGTCGGTGGCGTTCAGCGCGTCGACATCGGCGCGGATGTTGCCGCCCAGCACGGTCGCCAGCTGCTTCTTGTCCTTGATGGCGGCGATGCGGGCCAGGTCGGCCTTCAGCGGCGTCAGGCCTTTCGCCTCGAAGCCGGCCACGTCCATGTAGCTGGGGTAGTAGTCGCCGACCTTCTGGCCATCGCCCTTGCCGCCCTTGGCGGCGTCCTGGATCAGGTCGACCGTGCGCTTGCTGGCCTCTTCCACCATCACCGCGGTGATGCCGTAGCTGCTGCGGTCGGCCGGGATCGGGTGGGCCTTGACCCACTTGTCGTTGGCGTAGGTCCAGAAGTCGTCGCCCGGCTTGATCGACTTTTCGATCGAGGTCAGGTCGACGCCGCTTTTGGCTTGGGCGAAGGCGGCGGGCGCGGCGGACAGCAGCGCGCACGCGGCGGCGCAGGCGAGCAGCGAACGAGTCAGGGTCATGTGAGCGAAGTCCAGATGAGCGTGCAGGACGCTTTGCGCGGAATTTGGGCGGGACTATGGGCGCCGCTTGATCCCCTCGGGGATTAAACTTTGGCAATGGAGCGCGCGTCGCGCCCGACGGTGGCGTTGGCGGCCAAGCGAAAGGCCGGCTCGCCGCTGACCGGATGCACCCAGGCCGAGGCCAGCTCGACCAACGGCCCCATCACGAACAATCGATCGTGGGCGCGCGGATGCGGCACGACGAGGTCGCCGTCCAGCACCGTGCGGCCGTGAGCGACGAGGTCCAGGTCCAGGGTGCGGGCGGCATTGGGTTCTCCCCTCGCCCGCCCGAAACGCTCCTCGATATCGTGCAGCGCGGCCAGGGTGTCGGCCGGCGCAAGCTCGGTGGCGACGATCGCCACGCCGTTCAGATATTCCGGTCCTGCCGGATCGGGCCACGCCGCCGAGGTCCACCAGGTCGAGCGGGTCACCAGCGCCAGACCCGCCTCGGGCAGGGCCGCCAGCGCCGCTTCCAACAGCGCCTCGCGACTCGTATAGGGTCCGGGCAGATTACTGCCGAGCGCCACGATCACGGCCTCGTCCAAGTCATTTCGAGCGACCTGATTTTTCAAGGGATTACCGTGACCTTCTATCCGACCGACCGTCTGGCGCTGTTCATCGACGGCGCCAACCTCTATTCCGCCGCCAAGGCGCTGGGCTTCGACATCGACTACCGCAAGCTGCTCGACGAGTTCAAAAAGCGCGGCGTCCTGATCCGAGCCTACTACTATACCGCGATCGCCGAGAACGACGATTATTCGCCGATCCGCCCGCTCGTCGACTGGCTGGACTACAACGGCTTCACCCTGGTGACCAAGCCGGCCCGCGAGTTCACCGACAGCCAGGGCCGCAAGCGCTGGCGCGGCGACATGGACATCGAGATCGCGGTGGACATGCTGCAGATGGCCGAGACCGCCGACCACCTGGTGCTGTTCTCGGGCGACGGCGACTTCCGCGCCCTGGTCGAGGCCGTCCAGCGCAAGGGTCGCCGCGTCACCGTGGTCTCGACGATGAAGAGCCAGCCGCCGATGACCAGCGACGACCTGCGCCGCCAGGCCGACAACTTCGTCGACCTCAACGATCTCGGGAACATCATCGGCCGCCCGCAGCGCCTGCCGCCGCGTCCGGTGACCGACACCCGCACCCCGGCCGAACGCGAAGCCGACGACGAGTACTAAAGATGACCCAGATCTCCAACATCGCCGGCGAGGTCGTCCCCAACCCGGCCGAACCGCCGCGCGACTGCCCGCTATGCCCGCGCCTGGTGGCCTATCGCCGCGAGAACCAGGCGCTCTATCCGGACTGGTTCAACGGCCCCGCCCCGTCGTTCGGCGACAAGGACGCGCGCCTGCTGGTCGCGGGCCTGGCCCCCGGCCGCAAGGGCGCCAACCGCACGGGGCGGCCGTTCACCGGCGACTATGCGGGGACGCTGCTCTACGACACCCTGATCAAGTTCGGCTTCGCCACCGGCAAGTTCGAGGCGCGGCCCGATGACAGCCTGCAGCTGGTCGGCGCGGCCGTGACCAACGCCGTCCGCTGCGCCCCGCCGGGCAACAAGCCCGAAACCTCCGAAGAGAACAACTGCCGCCCGTTCCTGACCGCGCGGCTGGAGATGTTCCCGAACCTGAAGGCCATCGTCACCCTAGGGGACGTCTCGCGGCGCAACGTTCTGAAGGCCCTGGGCTTGAAGGCCTCGGCCGGCGTCCCCGGCCATGGCTCGGAATTCCAGGCGGGCCCCTATCGGATCTTCAACAGCTATCACTGCTCGCGCCTCAACACGAACACCGGCCGCCTGACGACGCCGATGTTCGAGGACCTGTTCGCGCGGGTGAAGGCCTATCTGGACGAGACGCCCTAGCGTCCGGCCGCGATCTTTTCGAATTCGCGCCGAACCCCCGCGTAAGGCTTGCCTCTGGGAACCAGCGGGACCATGCGGCGCGCGTATTCAACGGACGTCAGGACCACCGACCGGTCACGGATGGCTTCGGCGCAACCGCTCAGAACATATTCCGGCAAAAGCGCCTGCTGATCATTCTGGATTTCGTCCGGCAGGTAGGTCGTGGCGAAGTGCGCGACGGAACCCTCGATCAGCAGCGAACTGCAGATCAACCGCCCGCCTTCCGCGCCCGGTAGTTCGGCGTAGCGGACCTGCTGCGCCGGCGGCGCGTCGTTGCGGGCCTGCGCGATCAGTTCGTCAGAAACCAATACGCCCTTCTCGGCCGCCATCTGCCGGAGCATCTGGAGCTCGATCTTCGAGAATTCGGGGGACGAGGTCGAGCGCCGTGCGCCGGCGCCCCGCGAACCGGCCTCGAACATGAGCCCCCTGGCCTTCTGCGCGGGACTGGCTTCGATGAACTGGCTCGTATTGGCCATGTCATTGTACGTCAGCACCAGCCACGCAAACGCAAAGACGACCACAAAGACACCGCCCCCAAGCAGCGCGTTGCCGATCCGGTTCATGCGGACCTCAGTCAATTAAAGAACGACTGGCAGGCTAACCCTAAACCTAAAAGCGATCGTTAAGCCCAGGCCGATCCCGTCGGCGACGTTTGTCGCTACCGCACCAGCCCGGTCGTCTTGGTGCGCACCCGCGCCACGATGTGGTTGGAGGTCAGGTACAGCGTCTTGCCGTCACGGTCGCCGAACACGCAGTTGGCGACGGGGCCGCCGGTTTCGATGACGCCCAGCAGCTTGCCCTGCGGCGTCAGGATCATGATCCCGCCCGGGCCGCTGGCGAACAGGCGTCCCTGGCTGTCGACCTTCATGCCGTCCGGCAGGCCCGGCCCGCCGGCCTTGTGCAGTGCGGAGGCGTCGAAGAACACCCTGGAGGCCGTGGGCAAGCCGTCCGCGCCGAGGTCATAGGCCATGATCACCGGCCGCTCGGGATCGGAGACCGAGACGTAGAGCCGCTTGCCGTCCGGCGACAGGCCCACGCCGTTCGGGAACGACAGCGTGTCGTCGACCAGCGCCACCTCGCCGTTCGGACGCAGCAGATAGACGCCATTGAAGGCCAGCGCCTTGGCCGGCGAGGCGTCCAGCCCCTCCAGGCCGTAGGGCGGATCGGTAAAGTAGAACCCGCCTTGCAGCGTCCCCTGCCGGATCTCGACCAGGTCGTTGGGACTGTTGAACTTCTTGCCATTGTACGTGCTGGCCAGGACCGTCTTCTTGCGTGTGTGCAGGTCGACCTTAACCAGGCCGCGATTGCCGCAGTCGGCGATCACCAGCTCGCCGGCCAGGGTGATGATCGCGCCGTTCGAGCCGGCCTCGCGGAAGATCTTGGTCGGCGGGCCATCGTAGCCCGACGGCTTGAGGAACTCGGTCTTCCCGTCCTTGGGGCTCCAGCGGTGCATGACGTTGCCGGGCACGTCCGAGAACAGCAGGTAGCCGCCTTCCCAGACCCAGGCCGGCCCCTCGGCCCACTGGATTCCGTCGGGCAGCTGCTCGATCGGGGCGTTAACGTCGAGGATCGCGTCCAGCTCCGGCGAGAGGCGGCGGATGCGGCCGATCTTCGGATAGGCCGGGCCAGCCAAGGCCTGGCCGCTGGCGATCAGCGCAGCGGCGGCGCCCAACACGGCGCGACGGGTGGTCATGGGCGGTCTCCGCTTCTCGCTAGCGGCGGCTAGAGATCATGACAACGCTGTCTGGGCAACCCGCTACGACCGCACGCGCGGTACGGCGTCCAGCCAGCGAGCGTAGGCGGCTTCGCGTTCGTGGTCCTTGATGGCCGGGGCCAGGGTCTCGGCGGCCGGACTGGCCTGCGCCGCCTCCTCGACCGAGGCGTAGAGCCCTGCCCCCACACCGGCGAACAGCGCCGCCCCCAGGGCTGTGGTCTCCTGGTAGCTGGCGCGACGCACCGAGATACCGGTCAGATCGGCCAGGCGCTGCGAGAACCAGACGCTCTTGGACATGCCGCCGTCGATGCGCAGCTGCGCGGCCTCGCCGAAGGCCGAGGGGGCGTCGGCCCGCATGGCCTCGATCAGGTCGCGGCTCTGCAGCGCGCAGCTGTCGAAGGTGGCCGCGGCGATCTCGGGCAGGCCGGCGTCGCGGGTCAGGCCAAAGATCCCGCCGCGCGCATTGGCGTCCCACCACGGCGCGCCCAGGCCCGTGAAGGCCGGCACCACCACGACGCCGTGGTCGGCCTTGGCGGCGCGGGCCAACGCTTCCGCCGCGCGCGGGCCGCCGGTGATCCCCAGCCCCTCGCCCAGCCACTGGATCGCCGCCCCGGCCACGAAGATCGAGCCTTCCAGGGCGTAGGTCGTCTTGCCGTCCACCCGCGCCGCCACCGTGGTCAGCAGCCGCGAGCGCGAGATCGGCCGCTCTTCGCCGGTATTGATCAACATGAAGCAGCCGGTGCCGTAGGTGGCCTTCATCTGGCCGGCCTCGACGCAGCCTTGCCCCATCAGCGCCGCCTGCTGGTCACCGGCCACGCCGCGGATCGGGACGTCGCGGCCCAGCAGCTCGGCCTGGGTCGCGCCGTAGTCGTCCACGCAGTCCAGCACCTTGGGCAGCAGGGGCGCCGGGACCCGGAACAGGTCCAGCATCTCGGCCGACCAGTCCTGGGTGCCGATGTCGAACAGCAAGGTGCGCGAGGCGTTGGTGGCGTCGG
>JAEXJH010000428.1 GCA_023445955.1 Pseudomonadota bacterium | reverse complement strand
CAGCGAACCCGTTACGCCCAGGCGCTTTTGATCATAGTCCAGGCGGCCGTAGCGCGGGATGCGCGGGTGCCACAGGTTGTTGGCGCTGCCGGCGGCGGCCGTGGTGGTCGGCGTGGTGCCGCCGACGGTCGTGCCGATTTGCGCGCAGGTCAGGGCAGGGCCGCTGACCGGGTTGTAGGCCGGACCGGTGCAGGGGAAGGCCGTGGCCGAGTTGGCGGCGACCGACGGGTTTTCCCAGCGGCCGGTCGAGGAGCCTTCTTCGCGCTGGGCGCGCGTGGCGTAGGCGACCGACAGCAGGGCGCCGACTTCACCGATGCCGGTGTCCCAGCGGTTGCTGACCAGGAAGGTGTAACGCGGGTCGCTCTTACGCGAGAGATCGTTCCAGCCGATCTTGCCCGAGGCGCTCATGGCGAACTTGCCGAAGTCGAACGGACGCGCGGCCTGCAGGTCGACGATCGCGCCCAGCGAGCCTTCTTCGTTCATCGCCGAGATCGACTTGCGCACGGTGACGCTGTTGAACAGCTCCGAAGCGAAGATCGAGAAGTCGAACTGGCGGCCGCGGTTGGCGCCGCCCGAGCTGTCCTTGCCGCCGGTGGTGGCCAGGGCTTCCAGGCCGTTCAGGCGCACGACGGTGAAGTCGGGACCAAGGCCCCGGACGGTGATGGTGCGGCCTTCGCCGCCGTCGCGGTCGATCGACACGCCCGGCACGCGTTGCAGCGATTCAGCCAGGTTCAGGTCGGGGAAATCCGCGATGTCCTGGGCTTTGATGACGTCGACCAGGTCGTTTTCGCGACGCTTGATGTCGAGGGCGTTGGCCAGCGAGGCGCGGAAACCGGTGACGACGACGGCTTCGACGGCCGAGTCTTCAGCCGGGGCCTGAGCCGGAGCGGGCGCTTCCTGAGCCGAGGCCGCGCCAGCGAAAACCATCGCCAGGGCCAGAGCGCTACCGGACACGCCGTATTGCAGGGCGCGCACGCGCCCCTTGTTATTCTTGGACATAGAACCTCCTCCCGATGAGACCATTTCGAGACGGCGTCACCGCCGCCTTTGGCCTTCGTATCGACTTCGCGTCCTTCCCACGAAGCCGCCCCCGGCCTTAGATCTTGATTTTTGCCACCGGTGTCAGAAGCAGACACTCGTTTTTGACACCGGTATCAGAGCACTAACAAAGCGAATGGCGGCCGACAAGGCCACAAAGCAGACACAACCCACGAGACTCTTAGCGCCGTTGCCTTTCCGACACATGGCGACGGTTCGTCACAGTCCAGACAGGCTTTGAAATCAAGCCTCGTCGTTGCGGTGATGGCTGACCTGGTAGAGACCTTCCAGCATGGCCGCGCGTTGCTCGGCGGGCAGCGCATTGCCCATCGTGCGCAGCAGGCGCAGGGCGTTCAGGTGGACGTCGACGGCGTCCCAGCGCCAGACCCCGGCTTCCGCCAGGCCGTCGGCCAGGGTGCACAGCGACACCGCCGCCTTGTCGACCCCGGAGTCGGAGACGAACTGGCCGACGTCGATGATCCGTGAGCTGAGCAGATAAAGCGCCTCGAACGACTCGCTCTCGCGGTTTTCGGCGCCTTTGCCAAATCGACGCTCGATCTCGGCGATGGTCTCGTCCAGCGCGGCCAGCGAGGCCTCGCGCAGGGTTTCGACCCCGGCTTCGGCGGCGACGATGGCGTCCTTGGCCAGGATGCCGCCGCGCTCCTTGATCATGTTCGTCAGTCGATTGGGCGGACGGAATTTGCGGACGGTCATACCTGCACCTTCGCTGGGCGCATCATGTTAGCGATCTCGTCATCCGACATATTGGGCGCCTGCGCCTCGCCCACCTCCGCCGGGAGATCATCTTTCCGCCGCCCGTCCGATCCCGGCGGCGGACCCTCGTGCTTGAAACGCCGATCCGGCCCGATGTAGCTGTCGCACTCGATGAACTGCCGCTCTTCGCGGGCCACCCAGACGATGCGCTCCAGCAGGACCTTGGGGGTGATCGGCTTGGCCACAACATAGTTCGATCCCGCGTCGCGCAGCTTGAAGATCTGCGAAGTGCGGGTGTGGCCGGTGACGAGAATGACGGGGACGTAGCGGTTGTTCTCACCGCTTTCCTTCCGCAGCCATTCGATGAATTCGATGCCGTCGGTGACGGGCATCTGAACGTCGCTGATGATCAGGTCGAAGGTCTTGGTGCGGATCAAGGCCTGGGCGTCCATGACGCTCTCGGCGCGGAACAGCTGCTTGACGCCGAAGCCCGAGACGACCTGCGACAAAATGTCCAGTGAGGCCCCGTTGTCGTCCAGGACCAGCACCGTGGCCTTTTCGAGATTGATCCGCGTCGAGGGTAAGAGCGGGTCGGCCATCGCGCGCCTAGAAGAAGTCCAGTTCGCCGGGGTCGGCGCGTTCGCCAACGCGCTCCTCGGCGCGCAGGCGCACGACCATGTCGGCCAGGCCCAGACCGCTCAGCAGCGGCTCGATCGAGACATTCCACTCGCCGCTGGCGTGCTGGCCGATGCGCTCGAGCACTTCGGACAGGCCGTGCAGGCGCTGGCTCAGCTCGTCCAGCGACTGCAGGCGCGTGAGGTTCTCCAACGAGGCCCCGCCCCTGGCGAGGTCGCCGGCCAGATGCTCGCAATCGCGGCACAGGGCCGCGGCCGAGGCCAGTTC
>JAEXJH010000427.1 GCA_023445955.1 Pseudomonadota bacterium | reverse complement strand
ATATGAGCCACGAGATCCGCACGCCGCTGAACGGCGTGCTGGCCATGGCCGAGCTGATGGCCATGGACAAGATGAGCGACACCCAGCGCGAGCGCCTGAAGGTGATCCGCGAGTCGGGCTCGGTGCTGCTGTCCGTGCTGAACGACGTGCTGGACCTGTCCAAGATCGAGGCCGGGCGCCTTGAGATCACCGACCGCCCGTTCGACATCGCCCAGCTGGCCCAGTCGATCCGCGAGACCTACGCCCAGCAGGCCCGCGACAAGGGCCTGGCCTTCGAGGTCGCCGTCGCTCCCGAGGCTCAGGGCCTGTGGCGCGGCGACGCCGACCGCCTGCGCCAGATCCTGGGCAACCTGATCGCCAACGCCCTGAAGTTCACCCTGGACGGCGCGGTCGCCGTACGCTTCGCCTCGGCCGAGGACGGCTCGGGCCTGCGCATCGACGTGGCCGACACCGGCATCGGCATCTCGCCCGAGATCCTGCCGCGCCTGTTCGACAAGTTCGTCCAGGCCGACAGCTCGACCACGCGCCGCTTCGGCGGCTCGGGCCTGGGCTTGGCCATCTGCCGCGAGCTGGCGGTGCTGATGGACGGCTCGATCAAGGTCCAGAGCCGCGAAGGCCGCGGCTCGACCTTCACCGTCCTGCTCTCGCTGCCGCGCGAGGAGGCGATCACCGACGTCCACTATATCGACGACGAGCCCCTGGCGGCTCCGCAGGCGCCGGTCGAGACCGCCCGCCTGCGCGTGCTGGCCGCCGACGACAATCCGACCAACCAGAAGGTCGTCGCCGCTGTCCTGGCCCCGCTGAACGCCGAGGTGACCCTGGTCGCCGACGGCGCCGCCTGCGTCGAGACCTGGAAGGCCGGGGCCTTCGACATCGTGCTGATGGACATCCACATGCCCGTCCTGGACGGCGTCGAGGCCGCCAAGGCCATCCGCGCCCTGGAGGTCGAGGAAGGCCGCGTCCGCACCCCGATCATCGCCGTCACCGCCAACGCCCTGGCCCACCAGGTCGAGGACTACCTGGCCGCCGGCATGGACGGCCACGTCGCCAAGCCGATCGAAGTCTCCAAGCTCTACGACGCCATCGAAGCGGCCATGGCCGCGGCGCGGCTCGCGCAGGCGGCCTAGGGCGCCCGGCTGGGGTCGAGCGCCAGCTTCTCGCTGACGCCCCACGCCAAGAGGTCGATGCTACGGGCCCTAAGGAAGGCGACGGGAATCCGCACGGTGACCCAGAAGATCGGGCCAAGCGTCGGCGGCAGGGGCGGCCCGTTATGCTGCAGCATCCGATCGACCTCGCCCTCGATCTTCACGACCAGCTCGGTCTCGCCCAGCGCCAGGTCGATGCGGCAGGCCGAGATCACGTGACGCCCCGCCACCGAGCCCAGCCACGTGGCCTCCGTGAGATAGCCGACGCCATCGCCTTTCAGTTCAAGGTGTCCCGAGGTCTCTCCGCCCAGGATCTTGGCCAAGGCGTCGTAGCCAATCCCGAAGAGCCAGAGCCTATAGGTGATCCCAGGATCGGAAGGTGACCGGGTCGCAAAGCCATCGGGCCAGAGCACAGGATGGCCACAGGGCTCCGCCACCAGGCTCTTGTCGTCGATCTGCGCCCGCACATAGGGGCGACCTATTCCTCGCTGAACGGCGAACCGCCCTTCGAAGAAAGGCGTCCCGCCATCCCTGTCGAAGCCGACCCCGGCCAGACCCGGGCGATTGAAGTCAAAAGGCGTGTCACTCGTTTCACCCGCGGTGCGGAACTTGTTTCCGTGTCTGGCGAGTGGAGATCCCTGCGAGATCAGAAACGCCCACGGAATGACGATGTCCACGCTGATCCGGCTGTCGGCCAGTGCAGGGACGGGCGACCCGGGCTTCAGGAACGTGCCCGAAGTGACTAACGGCCCCACCTCGCCGCTGAGGCTCAAGCCCAAGCCAGCCTCGGAAACACTGACCTCGACCCGCAGGGACGGTATCCGCCCTGAAACCCAGCCGAACTCGCTCTCCATCGAGAGCTCCGACCATTCCACGTAGCCTGGAGCGCTTTCGCCGGGCTGCCCAGCCAGTCTGGCGAGCAAGGCCTCGAGATCGATGGGCGCCAAACGCAAAGCGAGCCGGTTGCTGGCGCTGGCGCGCGAGAAAAAGCCGGGGCGCTCTTCGAACAGTTCACTCAAGTGAAGCCAGGCGCCGAACGAACGGCCCATGAAGAAGGAAATCCGCTCGCGCGGCGATTGCGCAGGATCTCCATCGGGATAGTGGGGCGACTCCAGTAGAAACCGGCCATCGACCACACATCCGGTCATGGCTCCGGAGATGATCCGAACATCGGCCAGGCGCATCGACACCGCCCCATTAACGCTTGGGTTGAGCCCCAGGTCGATGCTTGGCACGACCGGAGCCATAAGTCGAACCCTCGACACAAGATGAACAGAACATAACGAGCGGCTCAGAACCGCTTCAGGCGCGACGTGTTTCTCTTAGCTCAACGTCGCTTCCCCCGGAGTGACGGGACAAGTTTCAGAGAGGAACCGAACCGATGAAGAAGATCCTGATCCCGATCGTTGCGGTCTCGGCCCTGGCGGCCGCCACCGTTCCCACCCTGGCTTCGGCCCAGTCGATCAACGACCGTCAGGCCATGCTGGAGCGCCGCATCGACATCGGCGTGCGCAACGGCTCGCTGACCCGCGGTGAAGCCTATCGCCTGCGCGCCGAGCTGCGCGACACCGAGCGCCTGGAGCGCCAGTATCGCCGCGGCGGCCTGAGCGGCTGGGAACGCGCTGACCTGGATCGTCGCTTCGACCGCATCAGCGCCCAGGTCCGTTATGAGCGCCACGACCGTGACTACGGTTACGGCTATGGCTACGGCCCGCGTCGCTAAGACCTGAGGCCTCTAAGCCGGCTCCACCCGGAGCCGGCTCATCATTCCCCTGTCAGGTCGGCTCCATGCGGAGTCGACCTTCAAGCACCGTGAAGCCGCGGCCGCGCAACAGAACGCGCGCGCCGCGGCTTTCGCATTCCAGGTCCCCGCCCCGGCCGGGATAGGCCTGGTGGAACTTCAGCGGGCTGGCGCCCAGCTTGGCCTCGTAGAGCGGCATGAGGATGCAGTGGGCCGAGCCGGTGGTCGGGTCCTCGGGGATGCCGAAGCCCGGCGCGAAGAAGCGGCTGACCACGGCATAGGGCTTGTCGGCGTCGGCGAAGGCCACGGTGACCGTCTGGCCCGGGCCGCCGGTCGCCTGCCCCTCGATCTTCTTGATGGCGGTGAGATCGGGCTTCAGACCGCGCACCGTCGTCTCGCTGTCCATCACCGCGATCAGGTAGGCTCCCGCCCAAACCTCGACCGGCTGCGCGCCCAAGGCCTCGGCCAGGCCGGCCGGGATCTCGGTCTGGCGCGGCGGGTCGGCGGGGAAGTCCATCTCCAGCCCCTCGCCGGATCGGCGCACCGTCAGCGGACCCGACAGGGTGTCGAAGGTCAGCAGCGGGACGTCGACGCCGAGTTCCATAAACAGCATATGCGCCGCCGCCAGGGTGGCGTGTCCGCACAGCGGGGCCTCCAGCGCCGGCGTGAACCAGCGCAGGCCGTAGCGGGCCGGGTCGGCCGTCTTCAGCAGATAGGCGGTTTCGGCCTGGTTGTTCTCGGCCGCCAGGGCCTGCATCCACTCGGCCGAGGGCCAGGCATCGAAGGGTTCGACCACGCAGGCCGGATTGCCCTTGAACGGGCCGCTGGCGAAGGCGTCGATGGTCCACTGGCGCATGGAAGGCTCCTCGGCTGGACCTCGCTGTTATGCGCGACGGAGGCCGTCGGCAAAGGCTTTATTGTCCTGGTGACAATCACCCCTCGACGGCGATCTCCGGCCACCGCGCCTTGGCCGAGCCCGTGGTGCGCGCCCAGCCGCCCGCGCCCTTGACCCGCAGCGGGTTGGGCCGCAGGCGCATGGCGAACAGGTCCTCCAGGCCGAACGGCGCCCAGACGCGCAGGCTGTCATCCGCCTCCAGCCGGACCCCGACGCAGAAGGCGGTGGCCACGAAACGCTTCAGGGCCGCGGCGCTGTCCTCCAGCGGCGGATAGGGCTCGTCGGCGCCGAACTTCTGCTCGAACCACAGGTGCACGCGGGCCTGGTTTCGGACCTCCACCAGGTCGCGCAGCGGCGGCTCGAACGCGGCGGCGACGCGCTGGATAACCACGTCCTCGGCCTCATACGAGGTGTCGCTGTCGTCGTGATAGGCGACGTCGTAGTCCTTGATGCCGTAGGCCAGATCGCGACCGGTCAGGGCGTTCCAGACCGGCTGGTAGACCGCGCCGGAAAAGATCATCCAGTCGGGCAGGTCGAGCTCGCGGACGGTCTCCAGCACCCGCCAGGTCGTCGGCGTGGCGCGGACGATCTCGCGCAGACGGTCTTCGTGGTTCATTTCCGCAGCGTCCAGCCGTGGTCCAGCGGGCCGTGGCCGGCGCCGAAGCCCGGCGCGCGCAGCATGGCTTCGTGGACATAGGTCCAGGCCCGGGCGACAGCCTCGTTCAGCGACAGGCCCTGGGCCAGGCCCGCAGCGCAGGCGCTGGCCAGGGTGCAGCCGGTGCCGTGGGTGTGGCGGGTCTCGATCCGCTCGCCTTCGAAGGTGGTCTCGCCGTCGGCGGTCATCAGCACGTCGACGACGCGCTCGCCCTCGACATGGCCGCCCTTCATCAGCACCGCCTGAGCGCCCATCCCCAGCAGGGCCTCGCCGGCCCGGCGCAGGTCGTCGGTGGTCTCGACGCTCAGGCCCGTCAGGGCGGCGGCCTCGGGGGCGTTGGGGGTCAGCAGCGCCGCGCGCGGAATCATCAGGCTCTTCACCGCGCCGATCGCAGCCTCGGCCAGCAAGGGCGCGCCGCCCTTGGCGATCATCACCGGATCGACGACGACGGGAACCTTGCCCGCGAGGTCGATGGCGGAGGCCACGGTCTCGACGACGCCGACATCGCCCAGCATGCCGGTCTTGATGGCGTCGGCGCCGATGTCGTCCAGCACCGCCCGGGCCTGGGCGGCGATCACGTCCAGCGGGATGGGGTGTACGCCGGTGACGCCCAGGGTGTTCTGCACCGTCACGGCGGTGATGGCGGTGGCCGCATAGCCGCCCAGGGCGGTGATGGTCTTGATGTCGGCCTGGATCCCCGCGCCGCCGCCGGAATCCGATCCGGCGATGACGAGGACGCGGCCTCGAAAAGCATTGGGAGGTGCGTCTGACATCCTCGCTGTTTAGGCGCGATTCGGAGCGTCCGCTACGCCGCCTGCAGCGCGTGTTGCCAGGCTCCGGCCAGCACCCTGGGCAGGATCGGCTTCTGGACCACGACGTCGTTGTTCTGCTCGCCCAGCGCCTTGGCGTGGCCGGTGACATAGACCACGGGGATCGGCCCCAGGTGGGCCATGATCATCTTCACCGCCTCGACCCCGGTGCCGTCGACGATGCGGTAGTCGGCGGTGATCAGGTCGGGCTTGCGGCGCAGAGCCTTGTCCAGAGCCTCCAGCGGACTGTCGGCGATGTCGACGGTGGCGAAGCCCTGCTCCTTGAGCAGTTCCTCGATCTCCATGGCGACCAGGATCTCGTCTTCGATGACCAGGGCATGACGGGAGCGCATATCCGCGAAACCTTCGATGAGCCGTCCCCGAATATTTAAACGCGGTGATTCCCCGCCCGGCAAGCGAGACCTGAGTCGAAACCTCAACCCAGACTCGCGCGCGTCAGGTTCCAGCGCTGGCGATGGCCGCCTGGACGTCCAGGGCCTGGACCGTCTCGCGCACGTCGTGAACCCGGACCGCCGCCACGCCGGCCGCGGCGCCAGCCAGATGCGCCGCCAGCGAGCCGCCCAGGCGGTCGATCGCCTCGCCGGCCGACGGGTCGATCCCGGCGATGAACCGCTTGCGGCTGGCCCCCAGCAGGATCGGATAGCCCAGGGCCACGAACCGCGGCAGGGCCTTCAGCAGGGCCAGGTTGTGGGCGACCGTCTTGCCAAAGCCAATGCCCGGATCCAGCCAGATCTTCTCCTTGGCCACGCCGGCGGCCATGGCCGTGAAGGCCTTGGCCAGCAGGAAGGCCTCGACCTCGGCGACCACGTCGTCATAGCGCGGGTCGTCCTGCATGGTCCCCGGCTGACCCAGCATGTGCATCAGCACGACCTCGCAGCCCAGCTCGGCGGCGACCTCGGGCGCGTCGGGCGAGAAACGCAAGGCGGCCACGTCGTTCCAGATAGTGGCCCCCGCCTTGATCGCCGCGCGGGCGACGCCCGGCTTCATGGTGTCGACCGAGATCGGGATGTCGCTGGCCTTGCGGATCGCCTCGACGATCGGGACCACACGCAGGATCTCGTCGAACTCCGAGACCGGGGCCGCGCCCGGCCGGGTGCTCTCGCCGCCGATGTCGAGGATGTCGGCGCCCTGGGCGATCAGCCGCCGCGCGTGCTCGATCCCGTCGGCGGCGCCCAGATACTTGCCGCCGTCGGAGAAGCTGTCGGGCGTGACGTTGACGATCCCCATGACGAGAGGACGTTGGAGAGAAGCCATCCCGGCGTTCTACGCCTCGCGCAGCATTCGGTCGACCCGGCCGGCCAGG
>JAEXJH010000426.1 GCA_023445955.1 Pseudomonadota bacterium | reverse complement strand
TCCCAAGGCTTCGCGCGCTAGACCCGCGGTTCCTTGTTGGGATTGAAGAAGCTCAGCACGATGAAGGCGACGCCGATCATGCCCGGGAGGGCGGCGATGCCAAAGCCGTCGAAATCGCCGTCGCCGTGAACGACGCCCAGTGAGGTGGCCAGGGCGATGCCGATGCCGATCGCCAGCCAGATCACGCCGACGCGCAGGTCGCGCAGGCGGGTCGGCGGGGTCTTCACGCTCTTGGTCATGGCCTCGATCATCTCGGGCGGCACAGGCTGGCCCTTCTCGATGGCGACCCGCAGGGTGCGCTGCATTTCGCGGCGCTCGCGGCTCTTGAAGTAGAAGGGCAGCACGACGATGGCGACGATCATCATGCAGCCGACGACGGGAACGACGATTTCAGGACCCATATCAAAATCCTCCGACAAGGTGTTTGGACGACGCCCCCGCGCCGCCTTCACTAGTAAGAGGCGTTCACGGTCCTGTTTGGAGGCGCCCGCCGGGATGAAACTTTCGTAAGGCGGCCTTAGCCGATCGAAAGGCCCAGACGACGCCATACCGAAGGACCGCCGACCATCAAGACCGCCGCGACGAAAGCTCCCAAGGCGGCGATGGGCGCCAGCCCTGGTGCGATGGTGCTCACCGCCAGGTTCAGCACCGGCGAGCAGGCCCACATCACCAGGGCGATCACCACCGCCCCGGCCGCCCCGGCCGTCAGGCGATCCAGGAACACCTGACGCTCGATCCGTTTCATCACCTCGGTGGTGAAGACGTCGGCGCGGCTCTGCTTGGGCTCTTCGCCCAGGAAGGCGGCGAGTTGATTGTCCAGGTTCATCGGGAACCTCCCATAACGGCCAGCAGTCGCTCGCGACCACGGGTAACATGCGATTTCACGGTGCCCAGGGGAAGCCCGAGCGCATCGGCGACCTCGGCATGCGACCAACCCTGCCCCAGGCAGAGCGTAACGCAGGCCCGCTGGTCGTCCGGAAGCGTCGCCAGGGCCGTTTCGAGGGCCATGCGGTCCTCGGTTCCGACCTCGGTTGCGGCTTCCAGTTCCTGCTCCCCCCGCCAGGCCTCGTCGCGGGCGGCGGCGCGCTGGGCGCCGCGTCGCTGCGAGAGGGCCTTCTTCCAGGCCACGCCGTAGAGCCAGGCCCGGAAGCCTTCGTCCTCACGCAGCCTTGGCAGGCCGGCCCAGGCCGCCACGAAGGCCTCCTGGGCGATATCGTCGGCGTCGATCCAGCCGCTCTTGCGAAGGAAGCCTCGCAAAGGCTTCTCATGGATCGCCACCAGCCGCGCGAAGGCGGCCTGGGAGCCCGCGCGCGCCTGTCGGACGAGCGCGGCTTCCATCAGAGGGTTGGCCCCTTCTGCTCCAGCACCACCTGGACCAAGGTCGCCAGGCACAGGGCGCCCAGCACGAAGGCCACGATCACGAACGCCTCGCCCATGCCGTACATGTCGACACAGGCCGCGACCGTGAAACCGCTGGCGAGCACGCCGAACAGCACCACCTGGTACCAGCTGCGTTCACGACGTCGGCGATAGCGCGGACGCTCGTCGCGGTCATCGTCGTCGCCGTGCCAGCGCTTGTTCAGCCGGGCCAGCAGCTCGGCCGGCGGCTCGCGGCCCGAGGCGGCGTAGGTCTTGATCAGGTCCAGCGTCTCGCGGTTGGCGCGGTATGACAGCCACGACTGCCAGGCGCCGAACACGAACCAGCTGAGGGGGAAGATCAGCCACCAGAACTGACGGAAAATGTCTTCGGACATCGGATCCTCCCTAGCTGTTCAGGGCCGCGACCAGGGCGGCGGACGGTTCCTGGCCCTTGGCGGCCAGCTCGCGCAGGGTTTCCACCATTTCGCGGCGGGCGCGGTAGTCCAGCCACGCACGGAAAGCGCCCAGCAGCATGAAGCCCATCGGGAACATCAGCCACCAGAAGTCACGGAACAGGTCGGCCACGGTCGGGATCCTTCGATCATCGGCGCGATCATTCGCGCTTTCGAAGGTTAGTCGCCGCCGACCGCCGGGCTGGATGCAGCGACGTACGAAATAATTTCCGACATCGTGGCGAACGACACCGTGGGCTGGTGCTGCGCCAGGATCGAGGGCTTGGCGTAGCCCCAGGTGACCGCGCCGCAGTCCAGGCCCACCGCGCGGGCGGCCTCGATGTCTCGGGTCTCGTCGCCGATGCAGATGACCCTGTCGCGCGAAACGCCCTTGGCCGTCACCTGCTTGAACTTGCGGGCCTTGCCAAACAGCGACGCGCCGCAGGCATAGAGGCTGATCAGGTCGCCCAGCTCCTCGCCCAGCACCCGGCGGATCACCGCCTCGCTGTTGGAGCTGACCACCGCGATCTTCACGCCCGCCTCATGCAGGGCGCGCAGCATGCGGGCGGTCTCGGGGAACAGCGGGATGGTGTGGGCGTCGGCGGCCATCAGCTTCTTGCCGGCCCGGGCGATCAGCGGCAGCTTCCAGGGCGAGACGCCGAGATAGCGGATGACCTCGCGGGTGCTGCGGCCGCGCAGCATCTCGATCTCTTCGTTGGTGACGGTCTTGAAGCCGTACCGGCGCGCCATCGGATTGACAGCCCGCATCATCCAGGCGGCGCTGTCAGCCAGCGTGCCGTCGAAGTCGAAGATGACCAGTTCGTATCGCGAGACGGCGTCCCCCACGCGCGCTTGCTCCCCACATTGTCCGCGTACAGCGGACCCACCGCCTGTTGATAGACCGATCCTCGCAAGGTTGTCGTCTTAAACTTCGCTCAGCAGGCGATGGAAGGCGTGGATAGATCCCGCTTCAGCCGAGCGCGGCCGCGTAGAGCTCGGGCTTGAAGCCCACCAGGCGACGCTCGCCCAGGTCCAGCACCGGCCGCTTGATCATCGACGGCTGGGCCAGCATCAGGGCGATGGCCTTGTCGGCGGTCAGGTCCGTGCGATCGGCCTCGTCCAGCTTGCGGAAGGTCGTGCCGGCGCGGTTCAGGATGGTCTCCCAGCCGTGCTCGGCCACCCAGCCGTCCAGCGTCGCGCGGTCGATCCCGGCGGTCTTGTAGTCATGGAAGTCATAGGCCTGGCCTTGGGCCTCCAGCCACTTGCGGGCCTTGGCGACCGTGTCGCAGTTCTTGATGCCGTACATCGTCCGGGTCATGGCCGAGCCTCTTACGCGATTCCCGCGCCGGTCAGGTCCCAGCTCTGCAGCACGATGTGCTGGGTCTGGCCCAGCTTGCTCTGGACGAGCACGAAGCGATCCGCCATCCAGCGGATCGGCGCGATGTCGTGGGCCGGGACGACCTGGCCGTCATAAAGCAGCGTGATGTGCGGCAGGAAGCTGCTGTCGGGCTTCAGCTTCACCCACCGCATCGCATCGCCGAGCGCCTTCTGGAACGCGATGAGGTCCTGCACGCCCTCCCCGCCTTGCAGCGTGAAGGGGTTGTTGCCCGGGCGGTTGGCGAAGCTGACGGCCTTGTCGAAGCTCACCTCGAACGGCGCCGCCTTCAGCGCCTCGCCGGCGTCCTTGCCCTTGGCGACCATGTCATTGGGCAGGCCGACATAGTCACCCAGATGATGCAGCGTGATGTGGAAGCGGTCGGTCAGCAGCGGTTGGCCGCGCAAGCCCAGCGCGTCCTTCAGCCGTCGCGCCTCGACGGCGATCCGCTCGGCCGTGGCGGGATCCGGATACAGCAGGAACATCAGACGGTCGGTGGGCGTCGGCGGGTCGAAGCCCGGCAGGCCTATCTGCAATGTCTCGGCCATCCGGCGCCTCCTTGTCGTCGACAGAATTAAGCCGCTTCGCTCCGCGCGCCTGCATTACATTTCGTTTACGCGCGTAATCGTTGGCTTGACGGAAGCGTTTACGTGCGTAATCGTCAAGGCATGGATACGAACCCGCAACGCATCAGCGCCGCCGAGAGCGAAGTCATGAAGGTGCTCTGGGCCGATAGCCCCAAGCCCGCCGAGGACGTCCTGGCCATCCTGGCCAAGGACCACGGATGGGCCGAGGGCACGGTGAAGACCCTGCTGAACCGCCTCCTGAAGAAGGGCGCGATCGCCGCCGACAAGGATGGCCGCCGCTTCCTCTATCGCCCGCTGGTCGGCCGCGACGATTATGTCGACACCGAGAGCCAGGGCCTGCTGGACCGCCTGTTCGACGGCCGCCTGGCGCCGCTGGTCAGCCACTTCTCCAAGCGCGAGAAGCTGAACCCCGAGGACGTCGCCGAACTGCGCCGCCTGCTGGAGAAGATCGACGATGGCCAGTGAGCTGATCCTCTTCCTGGCCAAGGCCAACCTCGCCCTGGCCGCGGCGGTGCTGCTGGTGCTGGTCTTGCGCAAGCCGGTCCGGGCCGTATTCGGCGCCCGCACAGCCTACGCGCTCTGGCTGATCGCGCCGCTGTCGATCCTGGCGCTGCTGGTCCCGGCGCGCACTATGACCTTGCCCTATCAGCCGGTGCCCGCTGCCGTGGTCGCTCACGCTCCGACCGGAGCTGCCCCCACAGCCATCGCGCCGCCGAGCGCGCCGGAGCGGCTGCGTCGTCTTCCGGTCGGCGAAGTCCTCTTTGGCCTCTGGATCGTCGTCGCCCTGGGCGGCCTTGCCATCCAGGCCGAACGCCAGCGGCGGTTCGTGCGCTCGCTGGGCAAGCTCAGCACCGCCGACGGGCTGCTGTGGTCCGACCGCCCCGGCGTCGGCCCGGCGGTGATCGGCGCCATCTCACCGCGCGTGGTGCTGCCAGCCGACTTCGCAAAGCGCTTCACGCCGCAAGAGCAAGCCCTGATCCTGGCCCACGAGAAGAACCACCTGGCCGTCGGCGACGCCCAGATCAACGCCGTCGTCACCGGCCTGCAGTGCCTCTTCTGGTTCAACCCGATGGTCCACCTGGGCGCAGCCGTCCTTCGGGTCGACCAGGAGATCGCCTGCGACGCCGCCGTGCTGGCCCGTCACCCCAAGACCCGCCGCGCCTATGGCGAAGCCATGCTGAAGACCCAGCTGGCCGCCTGCGCCCCGCCGCTGGGCTGCCACTGGCCCGCCTCGGCCAACACTCAACTGAAGGAGCGCTTCACCTTGCTCGCCCGCCACCACTCCAGCCGTAGTCGCCATCTGGCCGGCGCGGCCGCCGTCGCGGTCCTCAGCCTGTCGGCCAGCGTCGCCGCCTGGGCCGCTCAGCCCGCGCAGGTCGTCCAGCAGGGTCCGAACGCGGCCAAGCGCGCCGTCGCCCGCCACCTGAGCCAGCCGCTGTTCGACGCCGTCCACGCCAAGGACATCCACGCCGTCCGCGCGCTGATCGCCCAAGGCGCCGATGTGGACGCCATCCTGCCGGGTGACGGCTCGCCGCTGATCGAGGCCGCCCGGCGGGGTCGCTTGGACATCGTCCAGGCCCTGTTGGCCGCCGGCGCCGATCCGAACCTGGCCGTACGCGGCGACGGCGCTCCGCTGATCCAGGCCGCGCTGTCGGGACACCTGGAGATCGTCCAGGCGCTGGTCGAGCGCGGCGCGAATGTCGAGATCTTCGTCCCCGGCGACGAGACCCCCCTGATCAACGCCGCCCAGGCCGGCAGCCTGCCGATCGTCACCTATCTGGTCGAGCGCGGCGCCGACGTGAACCGCGCGGTTCAGGCCAATCCCGGCGAGATGCGTTCGCCGCTGGGCCAGGCGCGCAAGAACGGCCATGGCGCCGTCGTGAACTATCTGAAGAGCCGGGGCGCGCGCGCTTAGCGCCGCCCCAACTTCCCCAACAAAATCAGCGAGTTTTTCAACGATGGCGATCATCGACGCTCGAACCTTGCCTGACGCCAGCCGCGTCGAGGCTGATCTCGTGATCATCGGCGGCGGCCTGGCCGGCATCACCCTGGGCAAGGAACTGGCCGGCGGCCCCCTGAAGGTCGCGATCCTCGAAAGCGGCGGCCTGGAAATCGACATGGAGAACCAGGCCCTCTACGCCGGCTCCGGCGTCCAGACGGCGCCCGGCAACCCCGACCGACCGCTCGACAACTATCCGGTCCAGTCGCGTGTCCGCGCCCTGGGCGGCTCCGGCCACGTCTGGGGCGGCAAGTGCGGACCGCTGGACCCGGCCGACTTCGCCGAGCGGTCCTGGATCCCCTACAGCGGCTGGCCGGTGACCCGCGAGCAGATGCAGTCCTACTACGACCGGGCCTGCGACCTCCTGGAGATCCCGCGCTTTCCGATGACGCGCCCGGCCTCGGCCGATCCCAACCTTCAGCCCTTGGCGCTGGACCCGGTCGACGGCTTCTTCCCGGCCCCGCGTGAGTTCAGCAAATTCTCCGGCGGCGGCGACAAGAAGGCCTTCGACGCCTGGCGCACCCAGTTCGCCGAGGCGTCGAACATCACGATCTATCTCTACGCCAACGTCGTGAACATCCGCCGCCAAGGCGCTGAAATCATTGGCCTCGACGTCGCCTGCCTCGACGGCAAGCGCCACACGGCCAAGGCTGGACGCTATGTGCTGGCCACCGGCGGCATCGAGAACGTCCGCCTGCTGCTAGCGTCCGGGAACCTGGGCAACGGTCACGACCTGGTCGGGCGGTTCTTCCAGGGCCACGTGACCTATTCCAACGACGGCGACGCCGAGACCGAGGGCTCGGCCATGGCCATCACCCGCGCTACGCCGTTGGAGCTCTATGCGCCGCCAAAGCGCATGGCGGCCCACTGCGTGATCGGCGCGGGCCTGAAGGCGCAGGCGCGGATGAAGACCGGCAACTTCACCGCCACGCTCTACAAGGCCACGCCCTCCGGGACCGAGACCAAGGTCGGCGCGGACACCCAAACGATCCGCCGCCTGAAAGGCCAGAACGAGGCCCAGTTGCTGGGCTACTTCGCCATGACCGAGCACTTCCCCAATCCCGACAGCCGCGTGACCCTGGATCCGGAACACAAGGACCCGCTGGGCATGCCGCGCGTGCGCCTGGCCTGGGCCTATGGCGACAAGGACTATGCCGACCTGGAACGCTCGGTGGCGGGCCTGGCCGACGCGCTGGGCGCTTCCGGCGAAGGCCGGCTTTGCTGGTCGATCCCGCGCGACAAGCTGCTGGCGATCTCCAGCGCCTCGCGCCACCACATGGGCACGACGCGGATGCATGCCGATCCCAAGAAGGGCGTCGTCGACGCCGACCTGCGCCTGCATGAGGCCAGGAACCTCTATGTCGCGGGCAGTTCCGTCTTCCCGACCTCGGGCATCGTCAATCCGACCCTGACGATCCTGGCGCTGTGCATGCGCCTGGCCGATCACCTGAAGAGCGAGACCGCCCGATGACCAGCCGTCGTGACCTCCTAGCCGCCCTCGTCGCGCTGGCCGCCACGCCCGCGCTGGCCCGCGCGCCGGATGCGACCTTCGCCGGCCTCGCCCCCGCCGCCGTGCAGCGGATCGGCAAGACCTGGCGCGAGCAGCATCCGACCGTGACGGCCGCAGCGCTCACCAAGCGCCTGTTCCCCAACGGACGCGGCGTCGCCGCCCTGCCCCGCCTGCGCGACCAGGCGTCCGCCGACTTCAGGAAAGGCGCGATCTTTGTCTATCGCGGCTGGCGCCTGTCGGACACCGAAGGCGCGTTGCTGGCCCTGCTGTCCCTCGAAGGTCAACCGTAGGAACCCTGGCGGGCATGGCCGGTTAGCCTCTCCAGCAGAGGAGCCTCGCCATGCCCCAGGACGACAAGAGCAAGTATACCGACAAGCAGGAACGCAAGGCCGAGCACATCGCCGAAGGCTACGAAGCCAAGGGCGTCTCGGACAAGGAGGCCGAGCGCCGGGCCTGGGCCACGGTCAACAAGCAGGACGGCGGCGGCAAGAAGCCCGGCGGTTCAGGCCGGGCTCACTGAGCCGACACGCGCTGCGTCGGGTCGACCCGCGTCCAGGTCTGCGACTTGCAGAGGAAGTTGGGCAGCAGGCATCCCTTGGCCTTCAGCGAAGCGCGATCCAGCAGGCTCACCCGACCCGAGAAAGTCATGTCGAGATCGGGCACATAGACCCTACCCTTCCATTCGTTGGTGTCACCGGCGGAGAAGTCGCGCAGCAGTTGCATGCCGACCAAGTCCTGGTTGTTCTTCTTCTTCACGTCGGCGCGCGCATCGGCATTGGCCCAGACGACGACGCCGCAGGTGCGGGTCTCGCAAGGCTTGATCTCGATATGGACGCTGCCCTTGGGGTTGCGCCAGACGCCATAGATGTCGCCCGGACGCGCCGCAGCCGCCGTCTGGGCGGACGCCGCTCCCGCGCTCAACGCCATGGCTGCCGCCAACACGCCCACAATCCTTCGGCTCATCACGTCCTCATCGGCTACGCCCAATGGGGCGCGAAGCTAACTGCTGAGTAAGACAAAATGAAGCCGTCGGAATTGAGGCGCGGACCCGAAACGGTCAACCGGTGCGCCAATCGGCCCCGGTCGCCGCGAACAGGCGGATGGCGTCGACCAGACGCTGGCCTTGGGCGCGGGCTTGAGCCGAGCGGGCGGCGTTGAGCGTGCGCTGGGCGTCGACGACCTCCAGCAGGGTGCCGCCGCCCTTGTCGAAGGCGACGCGGGCCAGGCGCAGGCGCTCGGTCGCCTGCTGCTCGGTGCGAGCATGTGCGGTCAGCGCGGCCTCGTCGGCCGATAGCGCCGACAGCGCGTCGGCGACCTGGCCGAAGGCGGTCAGCACGGTCTGCTGGTAGCGGGCGCTGGCGGCGCGGGCGGCTTCACGGGCCTGCTGGCGACGGGCCCTCAAGGCGCCGCCGTCAAAGAGCGGCGCGGTCAGGCCGGCGCCAATGTCCCAGCCGCTGGCGTCGTAGGAGAACAGATCACCCGGCTTCAGTGAGCCCTGGGTCAGCGACGCCGAAAGCTTGATGTTCGGATAGAGGTCGGCCGTGGCCACGCCGATATCGGCGGTGGTCGCGTGCAGCTCGGCCTCGACGGCCAGGATGTCGGGACGCTTGCGGACCAGCTGCGACGGTAGGGTCACCGGCACAGGCGCGCTTAGGCCCATGGTCGAGAGGTCGAAGGCCGGCGCGCTCCAATCGGCTGGGGCCTTGCCGACCAGCACCGCCAGGGCGTGGCGAGCGGCGGCCAGTTCGCCCTGCAGGGCCGGCAGCTGAGCGCGGTCCTCTTCCAACTGGCTGGCGGCCGAGACCTTGGCCAGGCTGGTCGAGCCGCCCAGGGCGTTGGCCTTGTGGATCAGGTCGATATTGGCCTGGTCGTCGGCGATCATCCGCTCGACGCTGGCGATCTGGGCGCGCAGAGTGGCGATGGTCGCGGCCTGCAGGGCGACATTGGCGGTCAGGCTGAGATAGGCCGCCTCGGCGCGGCGACCCTGAGCCTCGGCGCGAGCGGTGGCGCTCTCGATCCGCCGCCTATTCCCGCCCCAGAGATCCAAATCGTAGCTGACCGCCCCGCCAACCGAATAGAGGCTGAAGGTCGGGTTGCTGAGCTTGATGTCACCAAAGCCCGTGAAGCCAAACGCCTGCAGGTTGGCGCGCTCGCGGGCGATGCCGGCGTTGCCGGTGACCTGAGGCCCGGCCACGCCGCGCGCTTGAGCCAGAGCCGATTGCGACTGGGCCAGGGTGGCGTCGGCCTCGGCCAGGGTCGGGCTGTCCTTCAGCGCCTGGCGGATGACGGCGTCCAGCTCGGGCGAGTTCAGCGCCGTCCACCACGGGCCGGCGTTGGCGGCGTCCAGGCG
>JAEXJH010000425.1 GCA_023445955.1 Pseudomonadota bacterium | reverse complement strand
AGCCATGGGTGAGACAGAAGCTTTGCTCCGCGCCGTCTATGGCCAGGGTCGCGCGACGCGCTTTAGCGGGCAAGGCGCAAGGTTCGAGGGGCGCTTGACCCTTTCCAGACCGAGTTGGCGCCCGGTGAGCAAGCCAGGCGCCCAAGGCCCGTGTCGCCGGCGCCGATTCCTGGACCCGAAGCGTCTTAGGCGACGTCCAGCCTAACCGGTAGGGCTTGTGATTTGGGCGCCAGCCATGCGGAAGAAGCCAAGCCGGAACTAACTTCTGCTCACCGACTCATAGTTGTCCTAGGTGGGCGGGTCTTCAGCGGAGCCCGCCTGATAAAGGTGGAGGCCCGCCGCCGCTGACGACGGGCCTACCGGACGAATTCAGGTGCAAACACCCACGATATCGTCTTCGTAATCCGCAGTCTCGTCTCCGACTTGCCGCACGCTTCCGTCGCAGTAGTAGCGAATATAGCCCACTTGAAATCTGTTTGGCGTCGGATTGTACGGGACATCCGGACCGCTATTGTCAACATAATAGGTGCTGTAGAAGGTCACCTGCCGGTAGAAACTAATCCTCGCTGTCGAGACTGTGGGGATCGCGGAAAGTGCCAGAGCAGCTACCAGCGAGGCTGTAACGAAGCGCTTCATGCATAGTCTCCTGAACGGGCGAAACTGCCCTCAGGAACTGCACCATAGATTGTACGGTTGTGCAAACATGAGTTGATAACTCAATGTGATTAACTTTAGATGGCAACTAAGCCGTCGCCTTGCTCGGACTCCAGCGCGTTATCCAGCCCTCGGCGAGGTCCGATCGCGGCGGCTGAGGGGCGGGTGTCAGTTGCGCTTCAGTCCGCGACTGTAGGGGCGAGCCTAGATATAGAGGGCCACGAAAAAGCCCCGACCCTGGCGGCGTCGGGGCTCTCGTGTTCTCTGACGGATGCGGCAATCGTACTAGCGCACCGGCGTATCCGCCAGCACCGCGGCCCCGCCCGGCGCCGCCCGCAGGCGGGCCTTGGCCATCTCGTCCAGGATCGCCTGGGAGCGCGGATCGCCCAGCACCCAGGCGGCGGCCGCCAGGGTCTTGGCCGAGGTCTCCGAGACGCCCAGGAAGCGTTCGAAGGCCTCGAACGGCGACTTGCCGCCGTCCATTCGCTTGAGGCGCACGTCGCCGTCCAGCTTGGCCAGGCTCTTGGCCTTGTCGACGGCGTCGTAGAAGCCGCCCAGCTCGTCCACCAGGCCCAGCTGCTTGGCCTGCTCGCCGGTCCAGACGCGGCCCTTGGCGATCTCGCGTACGCGCTCGGGCGGTAGCTTGCGGCCCTCGGCCACGCGGGCGATGAAGCCGGCATAGATGCGGTCCATCCAGCCGGCGAACTTGGCGCGCTGGTCGGGCGTGAAGCCGTCCCCTTGACCGAAGGCCTGCGAATAGTCGCCGCCGACATGCAGGGGCTTGGTGTCGACGCCAAAGCGCGCCAGGGCGTCGCCAATGGCGAACTTGCCACCATAGACGCCGATCGAGCCCGTCAGGGTCGAGGGCTGGGCGACGATCGAATTGGCCTGGCTGGAAATCCAGTAGCCGCCCGAGGCCGCATAGGTTCCCATGCTGACCACCACGGGCTTGCCGGCCGCCTTGGCCTCCTTCATCGAGGCCAGGATCTGCTCGGAGGCCGTGTCCGAACCGCCGGGCGAGGAGACGCGGAAGACGATCGCCTTGACGTCCTTGTCCTCGGCCGCCGTGCGGAAGGCCTGGGCCACGTTGTCGGAATAGACGTTGCTGTCGCCGCTGAACGGCGAGCCGCCGCCATCGGCGCCGGTGACGATCGCGCCTTCAGCCCCGATCACGGCGATGGCCGGACCGGTCTTGACGCTGGGCGGCTTGGAGCGCGCGGCGTAGTCGTCGAAGTCGATCAGCTTGGCCCCTTTGCCGGCCTTGCCGAGGGCGAAGGTCTGGATCTCGCCGACCTGGCCCACCTTGTCGATCAGGCCCTTGGCTTGGGCTTCCTGAGCGCTGTACGGGCCCGCCTCCAGGGTCTTGATCAGCAGGGCGGGGTCGCGCTTGCGATCGACCGCCGCGCTGGTCAGGGCTGTGCGATAGACCGAGCCCATCCACGACAGCGTCGATTCCCGGTGGGCCGGGGTGTAGTCGCTGTAGAGATAGGGGTTCACGGCGTTCTTGTACTCGTAGCGCTGCTCGTACTCGGCCTTGACGCCGTACTTGTCGAAGAAGCGCTTGAAGAACATCGACTCCGACGAGACGCCGACCGCCTGGAAGCTCGAATCCGGCTGCATCCAGAACTCGCTGGAGGCCGCGCCCAACATGTAGGTCGAGGTGACCATGCCGGAGGGATAGAGGCCCTGGCTGTGGGCGTAGATCGGCTTCTCGCCCGTCTCGCGGAAGTGCTTGAAGGCCAGGCGCAGCTCGTCGGCCGCGGCCGGGGCCATGCCGCCCTCGGGCAGGCGCACCAGCACCGCCTTGACCTTGTCGTCCTTCTCGGCGCGCCGCAGCGTCTCGATGATCGACATCACCGAATCTCCGCCGCCGCCGAAGGCTGCGAAGGGGTTCTTGGGGTCCTGGTCCGACAGGCCGCCGCGCAGGTCCAGCTGCAGCACGGTCTGGGCGGGGACGGGGGCGGGGCGCGTCGCCCCGGCGGCCATCACGATGAGCAGGAAAGGAACGCCGACCACGAACAGTAGAAGGCCGACGAACACGCCGGCGACGGTCAGGAAGAACTGCTTCATCGGAAGTCCTGTGAGCGAAACAGGCGACAAGCTAACCGCTGTTCGGGTTGCGACCAAATGAACAGCGACGAATGCGTTGCGGTTCCGGCGAGTCGCAAGTCAGGCGCCGCTTTCGCGGCGCCTAAACTTATGAATTTTGGGCTGTTTTCCCGCCTCTGGTTGGCGGGGAGGAAATGGTCGGAGTGGCAGGATTTGAACCTGCGACCCCTGCGTCCCGAACGCAGTGCTCTACCAGACTGAGCCACACTCCGACTTGGAGGCCGGCCTTATAGGGGGCGGTTTCAGAGGGCGCAAGCGCCTTTTTTGAGGTTCGTGTGACGGCCCGAAAAAAGTTCTGAAATGGGATGTTGCATCCGTCCGAGTCGTGAGCTATCTCCACCGCCTCGCCGAGCCCTGACGGGTTTCGCCGTTCCTGCTGGGGAATGGTGTAATGGTAACACTGCGGTTTTTGGTACCGTCATTCTAGGTTCGAGTCCTAGTTCCCCAGCCACATACTTTCAAAGACTTGCCCCGATCGGGGCTCTCCAGACAAAGCAATCTGCAACCCGCTCCCGATGTCAGAACGTCCGCTGCTCGACAGCCTTGCCGTTCCATTGTCGGTCGCCGGCTGCGTCGCCAGCGGCTTCATGGTCTATCGCGTCGCCATCCATGAAAGAGCGCCGGCGGCGGCGTCCTTCGCCAGCCTCTGTCTGTTTGCGCTCGTGCTCATCATCGCGAGGGGGAAAACCTTGTCCCGTAGCGAATTGACCGTCGTCGGCGCGGCGATACTCATGATCATGTCGCTGGGAACCTTCGCCGCCGTGCATGGTGTCTACTGACCAAGGCCCTGGACCGGCGCGGCCGTGCTCGGTGAAGCGCAGCTATGCGACGACACGGACGGTCGGTTAGTCTCCCCCCGGTAGCGCGAATACAATCGATTTGCGGAGCCCTCGCGCAAGGATCATGTCAGCCAGGGACAGTTCTAGCGCGATCCGGGGCAATCGGCGCCGGTTTCGAGCCCTGAGTGCGCAGGATGTCGCGGTATTGGCCGCAACGTCGTCAGAAATCAGCCAAGTCGAGTTCGCAGTTGCGAGATAGAGGCCTGCTCGCTGGGGTTTAGCGGCCGAATCGATCCGTGATAACAGCGTTGTCAGCGTTATAGTTGGCGAAAATTAGCGTGGCCGAACGCGCTCAACGACAGTCAATTGTTACGGTAATTCACGAATTCGCTGACAAATCGCCGATGAACTACTTGTTTTTCTCAGGCGACCGTGTAATTGCGGCATAAAGGGGAATGGAGTTGTGATCGTGGAAGACAAAGCTACCCTAATCGAGCTCACTGCCGAAATCGTGGCCAACTATGTGGCCAATAACGTTACGCCGGTTTCGGAACTTCCTGCGTTGATCCGCGCTACGCACGACGCTCTGGCCGGTATTGGCGCGCCGCCGGCGCCCACGGTCGAGGCCGTGACCAAGGCGACACCGGCTCAGATCCGTAAGAGCATTACGCCGGAAGCTCTGATCAGCTTCGAAGACGGCAAGCCTTACAAGACGCTGAAGCGCCACCTGACGACGCACGGCATGACCGTCGCCGAGTACAAGGCCAAGTGGGGCCTGCCGAACGACTATCCGACCACCGCGCCGGCTTATAGCGAAGCCCGCTCGGCCATGGCCAAGGCCCTGGGCCTGGGTCAAGGCGGTCGCAAGGGCAAGGCGCCGCGCGGCCGCAAAGGCTGATCGGCCCTACAGCCTTCGAGAAACGACGAAGGGGAGGCCGGCGGGGCGTCCCCTTTTTCGTTTCTGGGTCTCTGATCTAGGCTGCGTCAGCTGCGTCGACCTCTTCCGTCGCCAGCACGCGGGCCAGGGCCTCGACCAGGCGCGGAACCTCGACGGGCTTGGGCACCAGGCCGTCCATGCCGGCGTCGGCATAGAGCGTCCGCTCGTGGGTCAGGACGCTGGCGGTGACGGCGATGATCGGCGTACGAGGCCGGCCCGTGCGGCGCTCGCCCTCGCGAATGGCCTTGCTGGCCTGGACGCCGTCCATGACCGGCATGTGCACGTCCATCAGGATCGCGTCCCAGCGATCCTTCTCCCACATGGCCACCGCCTCACGACCATCCACGGCGAAGTGGCCGTCGACGCCAAGATGGCTCAGCAGGGTCAGCAGCACGGCGCGGTTGGTCTGGTTGTCGTCGACGACCAGGATGCGGGGCGCGCCAGCCTCGATTTCCGGCGTCGCGATGTCCAGGGCGGGAGCTGGCGTTGTGGCCGGCGCAGCCTTGGCCATCGGCAGGGTCACGGTGAAGCAGGCGCCGCCCTCGGCCGGGGCCGAGAAGCGGATGGTCCCGCCCATCAGCTCGGTCAGGGTCTTGCAGATCGCCAGGCCCAGGCCCGAGCCGCCGGCCCGGCGGGTGCTGGAGCTGTCCAGCTGGGCGAACTTGGTGAAGAGGCGGTCGCGCTGGTCGGCGGGGATGCCGACACCGGTGTCGATGACGCGCGCGGTCAGGGTGGCCTCGTCGCCTTCGATGACGACCCGCACCGCGCCGGCCTCGGTGAACTTCACGGCGTTCGAGATCAGGTTCGACAGCACCTGGCGCAGGCGCTCGGCGTCGCCCAGGCGCCAGCCGCCCGCGCCTGGCGCGACCTCCAGGCTGAAGTCCAGGTCCTTGTCGCGCGCCAGGCCGCCATAGAGCTGGCGCAGGGCGTTCAGCTGGGCGCAGAGGTCGAACGGGGCGGGCAGGATGTCCATCTTGCCCGCCTCGATCTTGGAGATGTCGAGGATGGCGTTGATCACGCCCAGCAGCGACTGGCCCGAGGCGCTGATGGTGTCCAGGCGCTGACGCTGGTCGGGCGCAAGGTCGCCGGCGGCCATGATCTGGGCCATGCCCAGCACGCCGTTCAGCGGGGTGCGGATCTCGTGGCTCATCGTGGCCAGGAACTCCGTCTTGGCGCGGTTGGCGGTCTCGGCCGCCAGGGCCAGGTCCTGGGCCTCGGTCTTCAGGCGGCGGTTCTCGGTCAGCTCGCACTGCAGTTCAGCGTTCAGGGCTTCGCTGGCCAGGCGCGCGCGCACTTCGCGGCCAACGACGCCCCGCATCAGGGTCGACATGCCGAACGCGGCGAAGGTCCCGGCCACGCCGACGAACAGGAACTGGGTGACCAAGGCGCTGGGCGCCTGGCGCATCATCCAGGCCAGGCTGCCGATCGCGGCGGCGCCGCTGACAAGCGCGACGCGGCGGCTCGGCGCCGAAGTCGCGAAGACCAGGGCCATCAGGACGAAGTAGATCAGCTTCTGGGTTTCGAAGTGCAGCACCTGGTAGGCCAGGGTGTTGATCAGGAACAGGGCGTTCATGCCCAGAACCATCGCTTCCAGCGGCAGGCCGATGATGTCGCGGCGGCGCAGCGCCCACCAGGTTCCGAAGGCGTAAAGGGTCGAGCCGACGGCCAAGCCGCCCAGGATGAGCAGCGCTGCGCCCTTCTCATAGAAGGGGTGGGAGAGGCTGATCAGCGCGTAGTAGATCGCGGTGGCGATCAGATAACCGCGCGCGATCGGTACGTAGGCGCGCATCAGCGCCTCCGCGTCCGGTCGGATCGCTGTTATCCTGGAATTGACCAAACCCGGCCCCCGCCTGTTCTTGCGCAGAACAGTAGTGGGCACAGGTTAAGCCTTGCTTGGAACGCTGATATCTAGACGCCGCTCAGTGACATCCCCGGGGCGTCTGGAGGGGTTTCGCCGCCGCCATTCAGCGACCGCTGCATCCAGACCAGATCCACCCAGCGGCCGAACTTGTGGCCCATGTCCGGGAAAACGCCTTTCTTTTCAAAGCCCAGCGCGGCGTGCAGGCCGATGGAGGCTTCGTTGCCGCTGTCGCCGATGACTGCGCACATTTGTCGCAGGCCCAAAGCTTCACACTGGGTGATCAGCGCCGCCAGCAGCGCCCGGCCCACGCCCTTGCCGACCGCCTTGGGCGAGACATAGACGCTGTCCTCGACCGTGTAGCGATAGGCCGCGCGCAGGCGGAACGGACCGGCGTAGCAGTAGCCGACCACCTCGCCGTCCAACTCGGCGACGAGATAGGGCAGGCCGCGATCCAGGAAGCTCTGCCGGCGACGGCCCATCTCGGCCTCGTCCGGCGGGATCTCCTCGAAGGTGCCCAGGCCGTTCAGGACGTTCCAGGCGTAGACGGCGGTGATGCCGGGGATGTCGGCGTCTGTGGAGGGG
>JAEXJH010000424.1 GCA_023445955.1 Pseudomonadota bacterium | reverse complement strand
CGTTTTCCTTCATGAAGGCAGTCAGCTGAGCGTCGGTCGGCGGGGCCGGGCGCTCGACCGAGGCCGGGTTCACGGCGAAGGCGGCGACGTCGCGCGCTTCCAGCAGGTAAGCGCCTTGCAGGGCGGCGTAGATGCGCGGGGCCTTCAGACCGTCAGCCACGGCCGAGAAGAAGTGGGCGTTGGCGATCTCGTCGCGCAGCGAGGCTTCGTAGTTCGCCGGCGTCAGGTTGTTCTGGGCCAGGAGGGCCGCGTAGGCCTGCTGGTCGAACTTGCCGGTGATCGGGTTGAACGGACGCTGCTGTGGCGGCAGCTGGCTCATCTGTTCGTGGACGATGTCGCCGACCAGCTTGTCCGACGGCTTCACGCCCATGCCTTGGATGGCGGCGGCGATCGATTCCTGCAGCGCCAGCTCCTGGACGATCTGACGGTCGATGCCTTGCTCGACGGCCTGGTCGGGCGTGAGGGCCTGGCCGTTACGCTGCTCCATGCCCTTACGGTAGTTGTCGAAGCGCAGCTTGAAGTCCTGGGCGGACAAGGTGCGCGAACCCGCGCTGATCACGCCCGAGCCCTTGGGGCCCTTGAAGACGTCGCTGATGCCGAAGATGGCGAAGCTGACGATCAGCAGGCCAAACAGCAGCACCGCGAACGGCGATTTGGCGAAGGAGCGGAAACCGGCGAGCATGCGTTCGAAAACCTTCCAGGCGGATCGCCGGGCGAACGAGCACGGCGGTCGAGAGCAGCGGGTATAGTAGAGCCGCGTGCAGGGGGGCAAGCGGCGTAGGCTTGACTTCCCAAGGGAGCGTGTCCCCAAAAAGGCCTTTATGACCCTTATGAGCCCGACTCCCCGGCCGCTGATCGCCGGAAACTGGAAGATGAACGGCCTTTCGGCCGCTCTGGATGAGGCCCGCGCGGTCGCTGCCGGCCTGGACAGCCAGCCCGCCGCCGCCCGCGTCGCCATCTTCCCGCCCGCCACCCTGCTGCACCGCCTGGCCCAGGCCGTCGAGGGTTCATTCGTCCTGACCGGTGGCCAGGATTGCCATGGCGCCGTCTCCGGTGCGCACACCGGCGACATCTCGGCCGAGATGATCGCTGACGCCGGCGCCACAATGGTGATCGTCGGCCACTCCGAGCGCCGCACCGACCACGGCGAGACCTGCCAACTGGTGGCTGGCAAAGCCGAAGCGGCCATCGCCGCGGGCCTGGAGCCGATCGTCTGCGTCGGCGAGAGTCTGGCTCAGCGCGAAGCGGGTGAGGCCGTGGCCTTCGTCATCAACCAATTGCACAACTCCCTGCCGCTCAGCCTGGCGGGCAAGGCCTTCAACGTCGCCTACGAGCCCTTGTGGGCGATCGGCACCGGTCACGTGGCCTCGGTCGACAACATCGTCGAGATGCACGCGGCCATCCGCGCCGAGCTGATCAGCCTGTTTGGCGAGCAGGGGCGGACTATCCCGATCCTCTACGGCGGCTCGGTGAAGCCCGACAACGCCCGCGAGATCCTGGCTGCAGCCGAAGTCGGCGGGGCCCTGGTCGGCGGCGCCTCGCTGAAGGCCAAGGACTTCCTGGCCATCGTCGAGGCGGCCTAAGGCTGAAAAGCGTCTCGGGACAGGCCGCGCACGCGCATGGCCTGTCCCAGAATCCTTGACATCACGGCGCCCACGTGCGCCTTACCGCGCCTTGCAAATCACCGCGTATTCAAGACTTTCATGACCTCCATGCACGCCTATCGCACCCACAACTGCGGCGCTCTGCGCGCCTCCGACACCGGTTCCTCGGTGCGTCTGTCGGGCTGGATCCACCGCAAGCGCGACCACGGCGGTCTGGTCTTCATCGACCTGCGCGACCACCACGGCTTGACGCAGCTGGTCCTGCACCCGGAAACCCCGGGCTTCGCGATCGTTGAGCGCCTGCGCGCCGAGAGCGTGATCAAGATCGACGGTGAAGTCGTCGCGCGCGACGCCAGCGTGGTGAACCCCAACCTCCCGACCGGCGAGATCGAGATCCGCGTCTCGGCCGTCGAGGTGCTGTCGGAAGCCGCCGAGCTGCCGCTGCCGGTGTTCGGCGAGCCGGACTATCCGGAAGAGATCCGCCTCAAGCACCGCTATCTCGACCTGCGTCGCGAGACGCTGCACAAGAACATCGTCCTGCGCTCGCGCGTGATCCAGTCGATCCGCAACCGCATGTTCGCGCAGGGCTTCAACGAGTTCCAGACGCCGATCCTGACGGCCAGCTCGCCGGAAGGCGCGCGCGACTTCCTGGTGCCCTCGCGTCTGCACCCCGAGAAGTTCTACGCCCTGCCGCAGGCGCCCCAGCAGTTCAAGCAGCTGCTGATGGTCTCGGGCTTCGACCGCTACTTCCAGATCGCCCCGTGCTTCCGCGACGAAGACCTGCGCGCCGACCGTTCGCTGGAATTCTACCAGCTCGACGTCGAGATGAGCTTCGTCACCCAAGAAGACGTGTTCGCGGCCATCGAGCCCGTCATGCACGGCGTCTTCGAGGAGTTCTCGAACGGCAAGCCGGTCTCGCCGATCAGCGGCTCGCACACCTTCACCAACGATGTTGGCGAGAGCTTCGAGCACAAGGGCTTCGAGCGCCTGACCTACCTGCAGTCGATGGCCTGGTACGGCAGCGACAAGCCGGACCTGCGTAACCCGATCAAGATGCAGAACGTCTCGGAGCATTTCCGTGACGGCGGTTTCGGCCTCTTCGCCAAGATCCTGGGCGCGGACGCCAAGAACCAGATCTGGGCGATCCCGGCCCCGACCGGCGGCTCGCGCGCCTTCTGCGACCGCATGAACAGCTGGGCCCAAGGCGAAGGCCAGCCGGGCCTGGGCTACGTGTTCTGGTCGGAAGACCAGGGCGGCTGGGGCGGCCCGATCGCCAAGAACCTGGGTGAACCCACCCAGGCCCTGATGGAATCGCTGGGCCTGGGCGCCGGCGACGCCGCCTTCTTCGTGGCCGGCGATCCGTCCGTGTTCGCCAAGTTCGCCGGTCTGGCCCGCACCCGCGTCGGCACGGAGCTGAAGCTGGTCGAAGAAAACCAGTTCAAGTTCTGCTGGATCGTCGACTTCCCGATGTTCGAATGGAACGAGGACGAGAAGAAGGTCGACTTCTCTCACAACCCGTTCTCGATGCCGCAAGGCGGTCTGGAGGCCCTGGAGACCCAGGACCCGCTGACCATCCGCGCCTATCAGTACGACATCGTCTGCAACGGCTACGAGCTGTGCTCGGGCGCGATCCGGAACCACAAGCCCGAGATCATGCTCAAGGCCTTCGCCACCGCCGGCTACGGTCCGGAAGTGGTCGAGGACCAGTTCGGCGGCATGCTGAACGCCTTCCGCTATGGCGCCCCGCCGCACGGTGGTCTGGCCCCCGGCATCGACCGCATCGTCATGCTGCTGGCCGACCAGGTCGCCATCCGCGAAGTCATCGCCTTCCCGCTGAACCAGCAGGGCCAGGACCTGCTGATGAACGCGCCAGCCAACGTTCTCGACAAGCAGCTCAAGGAGCTGCACATCCGCACCGCGCCGCCGATCAAGGTGTAGGTCGGGCGACAGCCAGAAACAAAGAAGCCCTCCGGTCTTTCGATCGGAGGGCTTTTTCTTGGTCGGTTGGCCTAGGCGCCGATCACCACTTC
>JAEXJH010000423.1 GCA_023445955.1 Pseudomonadota bacterium | reverse complement strand
AATAATCTCCTTCGCCGGCTGCGATAAACGGGGGCGGGCGAGCCGCGTTCAAGGGACCCGACCACGTGATCGAAAGAAACTGGAACGAACTGATCCGTCCTGAGAAGCCGCAAATCGAAACCGGCGCCGATGCGACCCGCAAGGCCCGTATCGTCGCTGAACCGCTCGAACGCGGTTTCGGCGTGACGCTGGGCAACGCCCTGCGCCGCGTTCTCCTCTCGTCGCTGCAAGGCGCCGCCGTCACCGCCATCCAGATCGATGGCGTGGTGCACGAATTCTCTTCGCTCGAAGGCGTTCGTGAAGACGTCGTCGACATCGTTCTGAACATCAAGCAACTGGCCGTTCGGATGCACGCCGAAGGCCCGAAGCGCATGACCCTGCGCGCCACGGGCCCCGGCCCGGTGACCGCTGGTCAGATCGAAACCCCGGCCGACATCGAAATCCTGAACCCCGACCACGTGCTCTGCACGCTGGACGACGGCGCTTCGGTGCGCATGGAGTTCACGGTCAACAACGGCAAGGGCTATGTCCCGGCCGACCGTAACCGTCCGGAAGACGCGCCGATCGGCCTGATCGCCGTCGACGCCCTGTACTCGCCGGTCAAGCGCGTCGCCTATCGCGTCGAGCCGACCCGTCAAGGCCAGTCGCTGGACTATGACAAGCTGGTCCTGGAAGTGGAAACCAACGGCGCCGTCACTCCGGTGGACGCCGTGGCCTACGCCGCCCGGATCCTGCAGGATCAACTGCAGATCTTCATCACCTTCGAGGAACCGAAGGCCAAGTCGGCCGACGAGTCCAAGCCGGAGCTGCCGTTCAACCCGGCCCTGCTGAAGAAGGTCGACGAGCTGGAACTGTCGGTCCGTTCGGCCAACTGCCTGAAGAACGACAACATCGTCTACATCGGCGACCTGATCCAGAAGACCGAAGCCGAGATGCTCCGCACCCCGAACTTCGGCCGCAAGTCGCTGAACGAGATCAAGGAAGTTCTCGCCGGCATGGGTCTGCACCTCGGCATGGACGTGCCGAACTGGCCGCCGGAGAACATCGAAGACCTGGCCAAGAAGTTCGAAGACCAAATCTAAGAACCTCTTCGCTACCGCGCTTAATCCGGGCCGCTTCCTTCGGGGAGCGGCCTGGGCCTTTTGAAGCCGCTCACGCGGTCGAGGGCCCCGGCGCTTCGCTCTGACCCGGTCGGGAAAGACCAGGATTGGTGACAATCAGGCGCTCAACACGTTTTGCGCCGCTCGGGCTCGATGCCCAGGAGACTAGAAAATGCGTCACGGTAACGCCCACCGCAAACTCGGCCGCACCTCGGCTCACCGCACCGCCATGTTCGCCAACATGTCGGCCTCGCTGATCAAGCACGAGCAGATCGTCACCACCCTGCCGAAGGCCAAGGAACTGCGCCCGATCGTCGAAAAGCTGGTCACCCTGGCCAAGCGCGGCGACCTTCACGCCCGTCGTCAGGCCATCAGCTCGGTTCGCGACGTCGAACAAGTCGGCAAGCTCTTCGCGGTCCTCGGCCCGCGCTACAAGGACCGTCAGGGCGGCTACATCCGCGTCCTGAAGGCCGGCTTCCGCTACGGCGACAACGCCGCCATGGCCGTCATCGAGTTCGTCGACCGCGACGTCTCGGAAAAGGGTAAGGACTCGGGTCCGGTCTACGTCAACGACGCCGAAGACTAAGAACTTTTCAGCCCAGGCTGAACGCGAAGGCCCCGGAGAAATCCGGGGCCTTTTTCGTTTCCGCACCTGGTGTTTCCGCACGCGTCAACATTTTCGTGTGTCACGAAAATACGGTGACGGAACGGCGTTCTCTCGTGGCTTCATGCGCGCCTGATCCACGAGCCGGGACGGGGGAAACGTGCTCCAGTTTGGAAAGAAGGCGGCCAAGGCCGCGCCGCTGCCGGCGTTTGTCGCCGAGGATACGCTGCCGGACCAGGCCCTGTGGCGGCTGATCGAGGGCAACGCCGCCTTCGTCGAGGGGCGGGCCGCGCCGGTCAACACGCGCGATCACTTGAAGAAGTTGGCCGACGCCCAGCATCCGTTCGCCATCATCGTGGGCTGCGCCGACAGCCGGGTCTCGGCCCAACTGCTGTTCAACCAGCGCCTGGGCGAGCTGTTCGTGGTGCGGGTGGCCGGCAACACCGTCGACCGCGTGGCCTTGGGCTCGATCGCTTACGGGGTCTCGGTGCTGGGCTGCAGCCTGGTCGTGGTGCTGGGCCACGCCAAGTGCGGGGCGGTCAGCGCCGCCGTCGACATGGTCGAGAACGGAGCCAGCTATCCCGGTGCGATCGCCGAGATGGTGCTGCCGATCGTCCCGGCCGTGATCAGCGCCAAGGCGGGCAAGCCAGGCAACCTTATCGACGCCTCGGTGCGCGAGAACGTCCGCCGCGTCGCCGACGGCCTGCGCCGTTCCGACCTCGCCATCGTCCAGGCCCTGGAGGCGGGCCGGCTGAAGATCGTGGGCGCCCACTACGAGCTGACCACGGGCGAGGTCGAGTTCTTCGCCTAGGCTTTCGGGCTCACCGGCCGCGCCGGGTTGCCGACCACGGTCGCGCCTGGCGCCACGTCGCGCGTGACGACCGCGCCGGCGCCGATGACGGCGTCGTCGCCGATGGTCACGCCCGGCAGGATGATCGCGCCGCCGCCGATCCAGACGTTCTCGCCGATGCGGATCGGCTGGCCCGACTCCTGGCCCGTGCGGCGCAGGACCGGATCGCGCGGATGGTCGGCCGTCAGGATCTGCACGCCCGGGCCGATGGCCGTGGCCGCGCCGATACTGACCTCGGCGACGTCCAGGATCACGCAGCCGAAGTTCATGAACACGCCGTCGCCCAGGCGGATGTTGTAGCCGTAGTCGACATGGAAGGGCGCGCGAACGGCGACGTTTTCGCCGACCGCGCCCAGGCCCTCGGCGAGCAGGCGCGGACGCTCGTCCAGGCCGGAGGCGTTGTAGCGGTCCATCCAGCTCTGGGCCGCGCGTTGGTCGGCCTGCAGCTCGGCGTCGACGACATACAGCTCGCCGGCCAGCATCCGTTGCTTCTGGGTCTTCACGCCTACTCCTTGGTCAAGTCCTGGCGACGGAACAGCACGACCGCGCCCGCCGCCAGGGCTGCGATCCACACCAGCAGAACCGCCAGGGCGGGGCCGGCCGAACCGCCGGCCTGGCCCAGCTGCGACGGATCCAGCAGGGCCGCGCGCAGCAGGTCGGCGTCATAGGCCGGGTTGGCCAGCAGCTTCCAGCTGCCCGGCGGCACCATGGCGCGCAGCACGGTGGAGACCGTGCCCTCGCCGAACCGCAGGCCCAGGCACGCGATGACCACGCCCATGGTCGCGCGCGACAGCACCCCGACGCAAGCGGCCAGGGCGGCGATGGTCATGGCTTCCAGCCAGGTGATGGCCACGACGCCGATCAGGTCGAACAGGTTGCGGTCGAACAT
Source organism: Pseudomonadota bacterium (assembly GCA_023445955.1). Taxonomy (GTDB): domain Bacteria; phylum Pseudomonadota; class Alphaproteobacteria; order Caulobacterales; family Caulobacteraceae; genus Caulobacter. The sequence continues at coordinate 1,116 of JAEXJH010000423.1, read as the reverse complement.
CGACAGCGCCAGCGCCCGCTGGCTGATCGCCGAGCCGAGAATGGCGGCCACGGCCGACAGCACGGCGGTCAGGGCCAGGCTCCAGAAGATCGCTTCGCCGACCACGATCAGCTTGGCCAGCAGCAGGTTCTGGCGCGTATTGCGAGGGGTGAGCAGCCGCCAGGTCTCCCAGCGATAGTCGCCGGCCAGAACGGCCGCGGCGCCGATCATCAGGAACAGCGCGCCGAAGGTCCCCGCGCCGCCCGAGACGGCCTTGATCACCTGGTCCAGCAGGCCGACCGTGACCCCGGGCATCGGCCGCTTGATCATGAAGCGCAGGAAGAGGTCGCCGCCGATGCTGAGCATGAAGCCCACGATCGGCGCGAAACAGAAGCCCCAGAACACGGCCGAGCGGTCGCGCAGCAGGCGGAAGCGTTCGGCGGAGATGGCGTCGGCGAGCATCAGATTGCTCCCTGCTGATCGAGGGTCTTGAGATAGACGCCTTCCAGGTCAGCGTCGCGCCAGCGGGCCTCGGTGATCTCGACCCCGGCCTCGACCAGGGCGCGGATCAGGGCCGGGGCCTCCTCGCGGGGGATGTCGGCCAGGGCCGCGTCGACGCCATCGGCGACGCCCTTAGCGCCCAGCACGGCCAGCACCTGGGCGATCGGCGAGAGGGTGGTGATGCGCAGGCGAGCCTCGCCGGCGGTCAGCTCGGCGACGCCGCCCTCGGCCACGACCTTGCCCTTGGACAGGATGGCCACGCGCTCGCAGACGCGCCGCACCTCGTCCAGCTGGTGGCTGGCCAGGATGACCGTGACGCCCTCGCGCTTGGCGAGATCCACGATCAGGGCGCGGATTTCCTGGATGCCGGCCGGGTCCATGCCGCTGGTCGGCTCGTCCAGGATGACGAGTTCGGGCTTGGTGAAGAAGGCGGCCGCCAGGCCCAGGCGCTGCTTCATGCCGACCGAATAGCCGCCGGTCGAGCGGTCGGCGGCGTGGGCGATGCCGACGCGCTCCAGCCAGCCGTCGATGTCGGCGTTCTTCTGGCCGCTCTCCAGCGCCAGCATCTTCAGGGTGTCGCGGCCGGTCAGATAGGCCGGATAGCGCGGTGTCTCGATCATCGCGCCGATCTTGCGC
>JAEXJH010000422.1 GCA_023445955.1 Pseudomonadota bacterium | reverse complement strand
TGGTGCGGCGGGCGATGAAGGCGTGGCAGAGGCCAAAACCGCTGCCCAGCACGCCGAAGGCGGCGGCGATCTCGATCAGGCCGCCGCGCGGCACGGCCCAGGCCGAGAGGACGGCGCCCAGCAGGATCACCCCGGCGCCCAGGCGCACCAGGCGGCCGTCCTTCTCGGCGGGCGTGTGGCCCACCAGCATGGCGCAGAGGGTCCAGCCGGCGGCGATGGCGCCGGTGACATAGCCGGCCGACAGGGGCGAGGCGTGGTGCAGCACCTGGATGAAGACGGGGCCGTAGACCGTGAAGCCGATCACCGCCGCCTCGCAGGCGAAGATGGTCAGCAGGCCCAGGCCCGTGGCGGTGGTCAGGTCCGCCGCCGTGCGGGGCAGCAGGCGGTCATGGGTCTTGGCGTTGGCGGCCAGCATGGCGACCATGCCGATGACGCCGCCGATCGCCAGGGCGATGGCCCAGCTGGGCGAGGCGACGACGCCCGCCGCGCCGATCAGGCTGACGCCGATGACCAGCAGAAAGAGCTGCAAGCTGGGAATGCGGCCTTGACCCCTGTCGTTCTTGTTGGCCGGCAGCATGACCATCACCGCCCCGACGAAGATGATCGCCTGGACCACGAATAGCCAGAACGCCCCACGCCAGAAGCCGGCGGCGGCGAACAGACCGCCCAACAGTGGCCCCAGCAGGGTCGCCGCGCCCCAGATCCCGGCCACCGCGCCATAGACGCGCGGCCACAGGCTTTCGGGGAAGAGGGCGGTGATAGCGACGTAGCACAGGGCCACGACCGCGCCGGCGCCCAGGCCCTGGATCAGGCGGCCCAGGATGAAGGTGATGAACTCGGGCGCCAGGGCGCTCATCGCGCAGCCGATCGCGTAGACGAGGCCCGTCAAGGCCGTGGCCGTGCGCAGGCCCAACGCCATGGAGAGCTTGCCCGAGCACGCCCCGGCGACGATCGAGCCGGTGAGGTAAGCCGCCACCGACCAACCGAAATACTGGTAGCCGCCGATCTCGTTGGCGACGCTGGGCATGATCGTGGCCGTCACCAGGGTGTCGGCGGCGTTCAGCCAGATCCCCAGGCACAGCAGGGCGAAGCGCGGCGCCAGGGTCTTGTCGATCTTGAAACTGGCGCCGGTCATGAGTTCCCCTCGAAGGGGCTCCATCTAGTCGCCCGCCGGCGACAAGTGAACCCGCGACGACGCTGCGCCGTTGGCTCGGGGTGAAGCTCGTCTCGCCGCAGACCCTGATCCTGGCCCAGCTATGGGCGACCCTGCTGGACCTGACGCTGGCGGGGATGCTGATGTTCATCCTGGTCGACCGCCTGGCGCCGCCGCAGGATCTTCCGTGGAAACCGTTCTCGCTGACCCAGCCGATCGGCCTGGCCACGGCCGGCAAGCTGGCGCGGATCAGCGCCGACCCGGCCGCTTGCCGCGCGGCGCTGCGGGCCGGCGGCGTCTCGTTCGTCGACCAGCCGGAGCGGGAGGAGGGCTTCTGCTCGACGCGCGACACGCTGCGGGCCGCCAGCCGGCTGTCGCCGACGGCCCCGGTCATGACCTGCCCGCTGGCGCTGCGCTACGCCCTGTGGGAGCGGCAGGTGGTCGAACCGGCGGCGCATGCGATCGTCGGCTCGTCCGTCGCGCGCGTCGATCAGCTGGGCACCTATGCCTGCCGCACGCTCTATGGCCGGACCGGCGCGCGGCCCAGCGAGCACGCCCGCGCCAACGCCCTGGACGTCGCCGGCTTCCGCCTGGTCGATGGACGGCGGATCACGGTGCTGAAGGACTTCCGCTCGGACACGCCCGAGGGGCGTTTCGTGCGGGCGGCGCGCGACGGCGCCTGCCAGGTGTTCGGCGTGACCCTGAGCCCCGACTACAACGCCGAGCACGCCGACCATCTGCACCTGAATCCGGCCGGCTATCATCTTTGCCGCTGAAGCGGCCGACGGACGGTTGAACCTGTCGTCATGGTCGTGCTTGGTGCGACGTTAACCTTTTCCCTTCGAGGCGCTCTTCCGCTCCATGCGTTACCGCGTTCCGCACAACAAGCGCATCGAGCATGAGGTCCGGCATCGGGCGCGGCTGGCCCGCTACACGGGCCTGGTGCTGCTGTGGCTGATCGTGCTGCTGATGACCTTCGTGGCCGAGCGGAAGATCCCCGACCAGCACCTGCCCTGGAAGCCGCTCAGCGTCGTCGATCCGGTCGGCCTGGCCACGCGGGTCAAGGCCGCGCGGGCCGGCGCCGATCCCAAGCTGTGTCGCGGCATCATGGCCAAGGCCGGCGTGGTCTATGCCGAGGTCCCCGAGCGCACCGACGGCGAGTTCTGCGAGCTGCGCGACGCGGTCCTGCTGCAGTCGGGATTGGCGAAGCTGGAGCCGGCCGAGGCGCCGCTGGCCTGCAAGCAGGCCCTGGCCCTGACCATCTGGGAGCGCCAGGTGGTGCAGCCGGCCGCCGACGAGCTTTTGGGCCAGGGCGTGATCGGCATCGAGCACTACGGCAGCTATGCCTGCCGGCGGATGTACGGCCAGAAGGACGGCCCGGTCAGCGAGCACGCCCGCGCCGACGCCATCGATATCGCCGGCTTCCGCCTGACCGACGGCCAGGTGATCAGCGTGGCGTCCGACTGGACCGATCCGGGCCCGCGCGGCCAGTTCCTGCGGCGGGTGCGCGACGGCGCCTGCCGGGTGTTCCTGACCACGCTGAGCCCGGACTACAACGCCGAGCATCGCGACCACTTCCACCTCGACATGAGCGGGTGGACGAAGTGTTCGTGATCTAGAGCGTGGCCGCCAGTTCGGCCAGCTGATCGGCCACGATGCCCCAGCCCTCGTGGAAGCCCATCTGCTCGTGGGCGGCCTTGTCCTCTGCGCTCCAGTGGCGGGCCACGGCGCGGTAGCGGGTCTTGCCGTCGCCCAGGTCCTCGAAGGTGACGATGGCGACCATGAAGGGCTTGGCGGACGGCTTCCAGGTCTCGGTGAAGGCGTCGGTGAAGACGATCTTCTCGTTGGGCACGACCTCCAGATAGACGCCCGGCTGCGGCATGACCTCGCCATTGGGGCCGTTCATTTCCAGATAGGTGTTGCCGCCGGTGCGCACGTCCATGCGGACGTTGGAGACGGTCCAGGGCTTGGGGCAGAACCACTGCGGCATCAGCTCCGGCGTGGTCCAGCACTTGTAGAGCTTCTCGGCGGGCACATCGATGATCCGTTCCAGGACCAGTTCGCGATCGGCGGGGAAGTCGGCGGTGTCGAGCGGCATGAGGACGTCTCCTGTTTGATCAAGTTCTCGCCGCAAGGACGGTCCTGGTCGAGCGGTCCCGACAGTCTTCGTGAAAAATTCTCGGACCGCGTTCGGCGATGGCTTCCTTCAAAAGCCGGTCGCTTCCGCACAGAGGCGGCGCGCGGAAAGACCGATGGTCGCCTTCGACGGTCGGACGGTCCGACCTGCCCAGGAAAAGACCATGACCCGCAAGCTCGTCGGCGCGCTCGCCGCCCTCACCCTGTCCACGCTTTTCGCCTCGACCTCGGCCCATGCCGTCGAGGCCTTCCCCGCCGGCTTCAAGGCCAGCGACATCGCCGTCAACGGCACGACCCTGCACGTCCGCGTCGGCGGCACGGGGCCGGCGGTGGTGATGCTGCACGGCTTCGCCGACACCGGCGACATGTGGGCGCCGGTCGCCAAGGAATTGGCCAAGAGCCACACCGTCATTGTCCCCGACCTGCGCGGCATGGGCCTGTCGGCCCACCCGGCCGGCGGCTATGACAAGAAGAACCAGGGCGAGGACATCGCCGCGGTGATGGACGCCCTGAAGGTCCAGAAGGCCCAGCTGGTCACCCACGATATCGGCAACATGGTCGGCTACGCCCTGGCCGCCGAGCATCCCGATCGCATCACCAAGTGGGTGGTGATCGACGCCCCGCTGCCGGGCATCGGCCCGTGGGATGAGATCCTGAAGATGCCGATGCTGTGGCACTTCAACTTCCGCGGCCCGGACGTCGAGCGCCTGGTCGCCGGCCGTGAGCGCATCTATCTGGATCGCTTCTATAACGAGCTGTCGTTCACCCCGGCCTCGATCACCGAGGAGACGCGCCAGCACTACGCCGCGCTCTATGCCCGTCCCGGCGCGATGCACTCGGCCTTCGAGCAGTTCAAGGCCTTCACCCAGGACGCCACCGACAACCAGGCCTTCGCCGCCAAGGGCAAGCTGCCCATGCCGGTGCTGGCGGTCGGCGCCGACCACTCGTTCGGCCCGGCCCAGGCCCAGGTCCTGCGCCTGGTGGCCAGCGACGTGACCGAGAAGGTGCTGCCCAACTCCGGCCACTGGGTGATGGAGGAACAGCCCGCCGCGACCACGGCGATCATCACGGGCTTCCTGAACTAACAGCGCGGAACGCCGGGCGAGGCATGACGTTGGCTCCAGACACAAGAGGAGCTGCCGTCATGCCCGAACAAGAAGACGCCTACGAACCGACCAGTGTCGAGGTCGAGCGCAACATCCAGCAGGGCGGCGGCGTCGGGGCCCGCGACCTGGCCCGCCAGGCCGAGCCGTCCGAGGTGGTGACCGCGGACGCCGGGGATGAGGACCAGGACGCGCCGCCGGAAGGTCTTGGCCGGGCGCCTCCGCACGAATAGGCGGGGCCGCCCTCGTCCTTCGACAGGCTCAGGATGAGGGCT
>JAEXJH010000421.1 GCA_023445955.1 Pseudomonadota bacterium | reverse complement strand
CCGATGATCACGTCGCCCGAGCCGGCCACATGCTTCTTGACCGCGCCATTGACCTTGGCGATGCGGATGTCGCCCGAGCCCGCGACCGAGACGTCGACATCGTCGGCCTCGCCATTGAAGGCCACGTCGCCCGAGCCCATCACATTGACTTCGACCATGCGGCTGTGACCGCCCAGGACGGTGATGTTGCCCGAACCGGCGATATTGCCTTCCAGCTTGCCGGCGATGCTGGCCACCTTGATGTCGCCCGAGCCAGCGATATTGGCTTCCATGTTACCGGCGATGGCCTGGGTCGAGACGTCGCCCGAGCCGGCGATGCTGATCTCGACCGAGCTGGCGGTCCCGGCCTTGGTGTCGCCCGAGCCGGCCTGGCTGACATGCAGCTCGCCCTTGGTGTTGGCCACCGTCCAGTCGCCGCAACCGGCATTGGCCAGGTTGACGCTGTCGGAGCGACCGATGTCGCCGAACACCGCGCCGCCGGCCTGGACCTTGACGTTCATCGGCACGCGCACGGCCACTTGCGGGAAGTTGTCGTAGGACACCTCGCCGACGCCGCGCACCTTCACCGTGGTCTTGCCGTCGCGGGTGTTGCAGCTGTTGATCCGGTTCATGCGCAGGTCACCGTCGACGATCACTTCCTCGCCGTTCTGGCGCACGGTCAGCGGCAGGCTGGCGTTGGTGGTCAGCATCTCGACCTTCACGTCGGTGCGGTTCTCGGGGATCACCACCACGCGGGCGACGGCGTCCTTGATCTTCACGGAGGGCGCAGCCTGGGCGGCACCAGCAGCGGTCACGGCGGCGGCCAGGACGGCCAGGGTGGTCAGAGCGCGCATCGATGTTCTCCCCTCGATTGCGTGTAATTCGATAAGGGGAAGCTAGCCGGGGGCTGACAAGGTTTCGACTTAATTCGAGGTCATGACCGCGATGTCATATAACGGCGGTCGGCTAGTCGACCATCATGGCCGCCAGACCCAGCCCCAATCCCAGCCCCAGACCAACGCCCGCCCCTAGCCTGGGATGGCGGCGCGCCATGGCGGCCATGAAGCCCGTCCCGCCCCGGATCTGGCCGACAAGACCCGGCTCGCAAGCCACGATGCGGTCGAACCGCCGGGCCAGGCGCGAAGCGCCGAAGCTGCGCATCCGCAAGCCGCGCGACGAGACCCGCCGCTCGATCAGCCCCTCGAACACCGCCTCGGCCGGATCGGCGAAATCGCGCTTGTAGGCGTCGGCGTCGACGCCGAAGTCCACGCGGGTGACGCCCCGCGCCGCCGCGGCCTCCAGGGTGTCCAGCGTCATCAGACTGCCCGGCGAGTACTTGGCGAAGGCCGGGTCGTAGATCGGGAACCACAGGTGATGCCGCGCGCCGGAGGTCAGCCCCAGCTCGGCGGCGACCAGCGCGCCGCCCGCCTTCAGCGCCGCCAGCCGCAAGCCGAAATCCGGCGCGTCCACTTCCGCCAGGCGGTGCAACAGGTCGACGGTCCAGCCACAGGCGAAGATGTCGTACTGGTGGGTGCGGGCCAGCTGGGCGCGCTTGCGGGCGATGATGTGGTCGACCTGCTCGCGGGTTGGCGGCTCGAAGCTGAAGGACAGCGGTCCGTGATCGCGCTCCAGGGCGCGGCGACGCCGGCGCTTGTCCTTTACGAACCGCGCGTCGCGGCCAGCCAGATAGGCGTCAAAGCCTGGCGAGAGAGCGGCGGCCATGGCGCGACGCGCCGCAAGGCCGTCGGCCGGCTTGCCGCCGATCAGCCCGCTGACCCGCGCCCGGCGCACGCCTTCGAGACGGGGCAGCAAGGCGCCGACGGAAAGGCTCGCCTCCCCCACCAGGCCATGGAAGTCGCTGAGCGGCGCGGCCAGCGGCTGCAGCAGGCTGCCCCGCTGCTGGAACGGCAGGAAGCCACGCACCGCTCCATCTTCGCGGATGACCGCAACACGGGCGCCGGGCGCAAACTGGCTGGCGGTCTCGACAAAGCGGAAATCGAAATAGGGGCTGGCCAGGCTCGGGTCGGCCGCGCGGAAACGGGTCCAGAGCGCGCGATCGGCTGCTCCCAGCTCTGAAACCGCTACGGTCTCGACGTCCACGCCCACGCGCCCCTCTCCCTTGGGTTGGGCGCATTAAACATGGCGGCTTTTAACAACCGCTTTAGTTGCGCCAGCTCGCCTGGTGTTTGCGCAGGCGGACCGGCGCGGACTTGTAGGCCGGCGTGCCCGAGCGCTGGTCATGATCGTCCAGCGACACCACGACATTGGTCTCGGGATAATAGGCCGCCAGGCAGCCTGGCGGGATGTCGCGCGCCACCACGGTGAAGGCCCGCACCATCCGCTCGCCGGTCTCGTCGAACGCCGCCCCCAGATCGACCAGGTCGCCTTGCGCCAGGCCCAGTCGGTCCATGTCGTCGGGATTGGCGAAGATCACGTCGCGCCGGCCGAACACGCCGCGATAGCGGTCGTTCATGCCGTAGATCGTGGTGTTGTACTGGTCGTGGCTGCGCAGGGTGGTCAGGATCATCACGTCCGGATCGCCCTGGCGCGGATCGCCGCCCTTGGGATCGAACGGCAGGAAGTTGGCCTTGCCGCTGGCGGTCTTCCACACCCGGTTCGACGGCCCGACCTCCAGGCGGAAGCCGCCGGGCACGCGGACCCTGTCATTATAGCCCTCGAAGGTCGGGAAGACCTTGGCGATCAGGTCGCGGACCGCGTCGTAGTCGTCAGCCAGACCCAGCCAGTCGACGTGGCGGTCGTCGCCGAACGTGGCGTGGGCGATGCCCGAGACGATGGCCGGCTCGGACATCAGATGCTCGGACGCCGGCGGGTTGAGGCCGCGCGAGGCGTGGACCATCGACATCGAGTCCTCGACCGTGATCGACTGTCGCACGCCGGCGCGGACATCCAACTCGGTGCGACCCAGGCACGGCAACAGGATGGCCTCCTTGCCGATCAGCAGGTGCGTGCGGTTGGGCTTGGTGGCGATGTGGACGGCCATGTCCAGCTTGCGCATGGCCGCGAAGGTCCGCACCGGGTCGGGCGCGGCGACCGCGAAGTTGCCGCCTAGGCCGACGAACACCTTTGAGCGCCCCGCCTCCATGGCTTCGATGGTCTCGACGACCGTGTGGCCGTGCTCGCGCGGCGGCTCGAAGCCGAACACGGTCTGGATCGCGTCCGAGAGCGCCTTTGACGGCTTCTCCCAGATGCCCACCGTGCGGTTGCCTTGGACATTGGAGTGGCCGCGCAGCGGGCAAATCCCCGCCCCCTCCCGGCCGATATTGCCCTTCAGCAGCAGAAGGTTGACCAGCTGCTGCACCGTGCCGGAGCTATCGCGATGCTGGGTCAGGCCCATGCCGTAGCAAAGGATGGTCGCCTTGGCCTGGGCGTAGACGCTCGCCGCTTCTTCGATCCGTTCGCGGGACATGCCGCTGCCGGTCTCGATATCGGCCCAGTCCAGGGCCTCGATCTGGGCCTTCAGGATCTCGAAGCCGGCGGTATGCTCATTGATGAAGTCACGGTCGAGGACGTCCTCGCCCATGGCCAGCACCGCCTTCATCATGCCCTGAACGAAGGCCGCGTCGCCGCCGATCTTCAGCTGGAAATAGGCCGAGGCGATCGGCGTGGAGCTGAGCGTCGCCATCTCGACCGGGTCCTGCGGCGCGGCGAACTTCTCCAGCGCCCGCTCCTTCAGCGGATTGAAGGCCAGGATCGTCGCCCCGCGCCGGCTGGCGTCGCGCAGCGAGGTCATCATGCGCGGATGGTTGGTGCCGGGGTTGTGCCCGAAGCACAGGATCAGGTCGGCGTGGTCGAAATCCTCCAGCGTCACCGAACCCTTGCCCAGGCCGATCGAGTCCGGCAGGCCGACGCTGGTCGGCTCGTGGCACATGTTCGAGCAGTCCGGGAAATTGTTGGTCCCGAACCGGCGACCCAGCAGCTGGTAGAGGAACGCCGCCTCGTTCGACGCCCGGCCCGAGGCGTAGAACTCCGCCTCATCCGGATGGGCCAGCGCCTTCAGCGCCGCACCGGCCCGGGCGAAGGCCTCGTCCCACGAGATCACTTTATAATGGTCGTCGGCCGGGTCGTAGGCCATCGGCTCGGTCAGCCGCCCCAGGTCCTCGATGGCGTGGTCGGTCCAGGTCAGCAGTTCGCTGACCGTGTGCTGGGCGAACACCTCGGGCGTGGCGCGCTTGGTCGTCGCCTCCCAGGCCACGGCCTTGGCCCCGATCTCGCAGAACTCGAAGGACGAGGTGTGCTTGGGATCGGGCCAGGCGCAGCCGGGGCAGTCGAAGCCCTCGGGCTGGTTGGCCCGCATCAGGGTCTTGCCACCCTCGACCACCGTCTCCTGGTCGACCAGAGCGCCGGCCACGGCCTTCAGCGCGTCCCAACCGCCGGCCGGATGGGTGTAGTGGCGAACGCCTTCGACCTTCTTGCCCGTCTCTTCTTTTGGCATCAGGCCAACTCCATCTCGACCAGACGCTCAGCCCCAGCGAACACCGCGTGGCCGTCGGCGCGAGCCAGGGCCACCAGGGTCAGGTTGGCCTCTTGCGCCTTGATCACCGCCAGCTCGGTCGGGGCCGAAACGGCGACCAGGATCGGGCAGCCCATCCGCGCTGTCTTCTCGACCATCTCGAACGAGGCGCGGCTGGTGGCGACGACGAAGCCATCCGCCGCATCGATCGCCCGACGGGCCATCAGACCGGCCAGCTTGTCGAGGGCGTTGTGGCGACCGACGTCCTCGCGAACCGCGACCAGCGCGCCCTCTTTCGTAAAGAAGGCCGCCGCGTGGGTGGCGCGGGTCAGGCGGCCCAGGGCCTGCTCAGCCTCCAGCGCCGCCAGGGCGCGGGGGATGGCGG
>JAEXJH010000420.1 GCA_023445955.1 Pseudomonadota bacterium | reverse complement strand
GTGGAGGGTCTTGCCGTCCTTGCTGCCCTCGTAGGGGGCGGTGACGGTGGCCAGGGCGCCGCGGCGGATGATCACCGGCGACCACATCCATTCCTTGACGCCGGGGTCCAGGTGCTTGCCGAAGCTGTCCTCGAAGGCGACCCGGTTGATCTTGACGGTCCCGTCGGCGCCGGCGCGCACGCCCATGAACTGGGCGCCCGGCAGGGTCACCTTGCGCAGGGCGTCGGTGTTGGCCGCCTCCATGCCGTCGAAGAAGGCCTGCGCCGTGGCCAGCACGGCCTTGTCCTCGGCGTCGGCGGCCGGGGGCGGCGCGGGGCTCTGGACCAGGGCGGCGGCGAGCATCAGGGCGGGCAGCAGGGGCATGGCGGGTCCTAAGCTCAGGCGTCGGTGGAGAGGCGCTGCAGGAAGGCCCGGGCGGCCTCCTTGTGCTGGGGCTTGACGGTCTTGCCGAGAATGGCGACCAGCGCCGCGAACACCGCCGCGTCGTCGGTGAAGCCGATTACCGGCAGGATGTCGGGAATGGCGTCGGTAGGCAGGACGAAATAGGCCAGCGCCGCGAACATCATCCCCTTGGCCGCGGTCGGGGTTTCCGGATCGCGGGCGGCCCACCAGACCGACAGGGCGTCGGCGGCGAACGGCACCTTGGCGGCGACCTTACGGATCTTGGGCAGGAAACCCTCGCGCACCTTCTCCTCATTCAGGCGCACCGTCACGGGCGACAGCGCCTTCTTCGGATCCAGAACCTCGTTGACGTTTACGTCGGGGGACGGTTTGGCGTCGGCGCTCATCGGTTTAAACCCTCACTCAAGCCAATCCTAAACGCGAACTTTGGGGAAACGTCCATGAAACTCGACAACACCGTCGCCGCCGTCGTCACCGGGGGCGCTTCGGGCCTCGGCGAGGCCACCGCCCGCGCCCTGGCTGCGCAAGGCGTCAAGGTCGCCATCTTCGACATGAACGAGGCCCGCGGCGAAGAGGTCGCCAAGGAAATCGGCGGCGTGTTCTGCAAGGTCAACGTGACCAGCGACGCCGATGTCGACGCCGGCTTCGAGAAGGCTCGCGCCGCCCACGGCCAGGAGCGGGTGCTGGTCAACTGCGCCGGCACCGGCAACGCGGCCAAGACCGCCAGCCGCGACAAGACCACCGGCGAGACCAAGCACTTCCCGCTCGACGCCTTTGACCGCATCATCCAGATCAACCTGGTCGGCACGTTCCGCTGCATCGCCAAGTCGGCCAAGGGCATGCTGGACCTGGCGCCGCTGGAAGACGGCGAGCGCGGCGCGATCGTCAACACCGCCTCGGTGGCCGCTGAAGACGGCCAGATGGGCCAGGCGGCCTATTCGGCGTCCAAGGGCGGCGTGGGCGGCATGACCCTGCCGATCGCCCGCGACCTGATGGGCGAGGGGATCCGCGTCAACACCATCCTGCCGGGCATCTTCAACACCCCGCTGATGAACGGCGCGCCCGAAGCGGTGAAGGCCGGCCTCGCGGCCTCGGTGCCGTTCCCCAAGCGCCTGGGCAATCCGGAAGAGTACGCCCAGCTGGCGGTGACCATGATCACCTGCGGCTACTTCAACGGCGAGGACGTGCGTCTGGACGGCGGCATCCGCATGGCGCCGCGCTAGGACGCCACGGACCTGAAAAGGAAAAGGGGACCCGCTGGGGTCCCCTTTTTTGTTTCGGCTTAATTGCCCGGCGTGGGCCGGACGATCGAGTTGGCCAGGTTGCTCATGATCTCGCGGGCGTCGTAGGCGCGCGGGTCGCCTTCCGGCTTGCGGCCCTTGTGCATCACGATCTCGGCCCCGGCCTCGAAGCGCTCGACGGTGCGGATCTGGGCGCGGTCGGCGAAGAAGGGGTCACCCCAGAACGGGTCCCAGCTGCGCCAGCCGTAGCCGCCGCCGTAATAGCGCCAGGACGGGCGCCAGTAGCCGTAGGGGTAACCGTAGCCGAAGCCCGGACGCATGAACGGATCGGGCTCGACGTACGAGCGCGAGGTGCGGTCGGTGCGGTGGTCGGCGGTCTCGAACCAGTCATAGCCCTGCTGCACGGTCAGCTCGGCCGACCGATACAGCAGATAGCGCTCGACCGTGTCGCGCGAGGTCAGGCTGTTGCCGGAGAAGCTGATGCGATAGCGATCGCCCTCCAGCTTCTGCTCGGAGAAGCCGCCGGCCGACGAGCTGGCGCTCATCTTGGGCTGGTACGGCGTCGGGGTGGCGCAGGCCGAAAGCCCGGCCGCGATGACCAGCGCCGCGGCGATGGCGACCTTCTTCATGGACATGAGCTGCTCCTTCAAGCGGAGTCCTAGGTACTTAGGATGAACTCTGGCGAGGCTTTGTGGTTTCGCCAAGGCGAAGTTTGCGACGCCCGGGAAATCTTTCAGCCTCTCGACAAGATAAGTACGGCCGCCGTGATCAAAAGGATGCCCACGAGGATGGCGAATCCGCGCCGGAAGCCGGGCTCGTTCATCCGGGTCGACAGGGCCGCGCCGCCCAGGCCGTAGGACGACATGCTGATCAGGTCCATGCCGATGGTGGCGCAGGCGAACATGATCAGCTGCGGGGCCAGCGGCCGCTTGATGTCCAGGAACGGTGGCAGCACGCCCGAGAAGAACAGCAGGATCTTCGGATTGGCGATCTGGACCATGAAGCCGTCCAGGAAGGCCGAGCGGCCGGCCCGCACCGTGGCCGTGGCGTGGCTCTCGAGGTTCTTGATCCCGGCCCACAGCGACTTCAGGCCCAGCCAGACCAGATAGGCCGCGCCCGCCCAGGCCAGAACGTGGAAGGCCTTGGGGAAGGCCAGGATCAGCGCGCCCAGGCCCAAGGCCGAGCCCGTGAACCACACCAGGGTGGCGGTGTTCATGCCCACCACGGCGATCAGCGCCGCGCCCTTGCCGCGCTCCATGCCGGTGGCGATGGCGAAGAGGTTCGCCGGCCCCGGCGTGATGGCCATGACGAACATGGCGACCAGGAAGGCGCCATAGCGGGCGGGATCGACGGGCAGATGGTCCATGGCGCGGGTATAGCGCCCCGCGCCATGGCGCAGCTAGTTGCCGATGACGATGAACACATAGATGGCGCGGCCCAGGGCGCCGAAGCACAGGATCGCCGTGGCCAGCGCCTGGATGATGAACCCGACCTCGCGCTTCTTGGGATCGGCCGCGTAGCCCAGGGCGTAGATGATGCGGCCCAGGATCCAGACGACGCCCAGGGCGGCGGCCACGAGGTCGTTCCAGTAGATGGCGAACAGCCACAGCGACGGCAGGTAGATGACCAGCCATTCGACCGTGTTGGCCTGGACGCGCAGATGGCGCTCCAGCTCCGGATGGCCGCTCATCGCCGGGGCGTCGATGCCCGAACGCCGGCGCGCGCCTGGAATGCGCAGGATCATCCAGACATAGACCAGCAGCGAGACCAGGGTGACGATGGCCACGAGCGCGTGGGACTGATGCATTTTTGTGGTTCCCTCCGGGCGGCTTCGACGGCCGCTACGGGGCGACCCTAGTCGTATTCGTGCGGAATGTGCACGGCGCCTCTAGAGGCCTAGATCGGCGGCGACGCCTTGCAGGGTGGGAACCGCCCGGCGTCTCGTTCGCTCCTAGGGCTGACGATCCTCATTCGCGGAGGCTTGAAGCCATGCGTGTGGACTCCACGGCGATCGCCGAAATCGACTACACCCCCGAACACGGAAAGCTCTTCGTCACGTTCCACGACGGCGACGAGTACGTCTATGTCGGGGTCCCCGAACGGGTCAGCCAGGCCTTCCTGCGCGCGCCGTCGAAAGGCCGGTTCTTCCAACGGATCATCCGCGATCGGTACCCATACAACCGCGTCTGACGATTGCGCCCTTCGGTTGAGGTTTGCTAGCGTCCTCCCGACTTGGGAGACACCGCATGCCGCCATCGATCCTTCGCACTGTCGTCGTCCTGGTGGCCGCCGCCGGCGCCGTCACGGCGATCGACGCCCTGGCCAAGACTTTGGACCGCGCGCCGCCGGCCAAGACCTTCGTCCACCAGGGCGAGACCTATCAGTGGAACGTCGCGCATGGGCTGACCGGTTCGCTGTCGGTGGCCGGACCGCTGAAGCCCGACGGCGCGGGCCTGGGCCTGGTGCTGACCTGCTCGGGCCTGACCTCGGGCGGCGTCCAGGCGCGGTTCTACGCGCCTCAGCCCAACACGCCGCAGCTGCGCGTGCGCACGGCCGATACGGTCTTGCGGGTGCGCTCCAGCATCTATGACGTCGGCGGCCCCAAGTTCGTGGAAGGCCGAGGCGACTTGCCCAAGGGCTATCTGAGTTCGCTGGCCACGACCCCGACGGTGTCGGTGGAATATGCCGGCCAGGTCACCACCTTTCCCGGTCCCGGCAAGGCTTTGGCCGAGCATTTTAGCCGCTACTGCGCCGAGCTGGCGCAGCACGCCGCGCACGACGAATAGGGCTCAGCGCGGCAGGCCGGGTCCCTGGATCGCGGCGAGGGCGACGAACAGGACCAGCGCCATCCCCGCCCAGACCGGCGAGGTCGGCGGCGTCCAATCGCCCGCGCCGCGCGCCCGGCGGACGGCGAACCACAGGCCCAGCGAGGCTGCCCCCATCTCAAGGAAAGCCTGCTGGACGACGTGCCCCCGCGCCGGGGCGTAGAGCGCGGCGGCCAGCACTGTGGCGACCGACGCGGCGACATAGGCCGTGCGCAGCACGTCAGCGGCCGCTAGGGGCGTCCAGGCGGCGATGCGGCGCATGATCAGGACGTAGAGCGCGGCTCCTACGATAATGGCGATCGGTCGCCAGGGCGCCTCGCGCGCCATGAAGGCCTGCGCCGGATAGGCCCAGTCGCCGGCGTTCAGCACGCCGGCATAGACCAGATAGCCGGCGATCCAGAAGGCGTTGATGGCGAACAGGATCAGGCCCAGCAGCCTGGCGCCCGACGGCAGGGCGGGGCGGGCCAGCAGGGCGCCGACCAGCGCCAGCGCCAGATTGCCGGCCGGACCGGCCAGGTCGATCCACGGGCGGGCGATCGCGCAGTGGAAGTCGACGATGTTCAGGAGGGTGACATGGCCGCCCGCCGCAAGGCAGGCGCCGCCATGACCGATCGTCTCGTGTCCGACGATCGACAGGCAGGCCGCGATAATCCCTATCGCGGCCGCCGGTATTGAGACGGCGAAACGGGTCGCCGTCATGGTCGCTAGCCGCGCTTGTCGCGCTTGGCCAGCACGCGCAGGCGCAGGGCGTTCAGCTTGATGAAGCCGCCGGCGTCGCGGTGGTCGTAGGCGACCTTGCCTTCCTCGAAGGTGACCAGATCCTGGTCGTACAGCGAGTAGGGGCTGCTGCGGCCGATGACCGTGACATTGCCCTTGTAGAGCTTCACGCGGACCTGGCCCGAGACCTTCTGCTGGCTGTAGTCGATGGCGGCCTGCAGCATCTCGCGCTCGGGCGTGAACCAGAAGCCGTTGTACACCAGCGTGGCGTACTTCGGCATCAGCTCGTCCTTCAGGTGCATCGCGCCGCGGTCCAGCGTGATGCTCTCGATGCCGCGGTGGGCGGCCAGCAGGATGGTGCCGCCCGGGGTCTCGTAGACGCCGCGCGACTTCATGCCGACGAAGCGGTTCTCGACCAGGTCCAGGCGACCGATGCCGTTGTCGCGACCCAGCTCGTTCAGCTTGGTCAGCAGGGTCGCGGGCGACATGGCGACGCCGTCGATGGCGACCGGGTCGCCCTTCTCGAAGTCGATCGTGATGACGGTCGGGCTGTCGGGCGCGTCTTCCGGCGCGATCGTGCGCATGTGGACGAACTCGGGGGCCTCGACCGCCGGGTCTTCCAGGACCTTACCTTCCGACGAGGAGTGCAGCAGGTTGGCGTCGACGCTGAACGGGGCCTCGCCGCGCTTGTCCTTGGTGATCTGGATCTGGTGCTTCTCGGCGAAGTCCAGCAGGGCTTCGCGGGACTTGAAGTCCCATTCGCGCCAGGGGGCGATCACGGTGATGTCGGGCTCGAGGCCATAGTAGCCGAGCTCGAAGCGGACCTGGTCGTTGCCCTTGCCGGTCGCGCCGTGGCTGACGGCGTCGGCGCCCATCTTGCGGGCGATCTCGATCTGCTTCTTGGCGATCAGCGGACGCGCGATCGAGGTGCCCAGCAGATACTGGCCTTCGTACACGGTGTTGGCGCGGAACATCGGGAACACGAAGTCGCGCACGAACTCTTCGCGGACGTCCTCGATGAAGATGTTCTCGGGCTTGACGCCGGCGGCCAGCGCCTTGGCGCGCGCCGGTTCGATCTCTTCGCCCTGGCCCAGGTCGGCCGTGAAGGTGATGACTTCAGCGCCGTATTCGGTCTGCAGCCACTTCAGGATGATCGAGGTGTCGAGACCGCCCGAATAGGCGAGCACGACCTTTTTCACGGACTTGTCGGCCATGGGCGGGGTCCTTTCGGAGAAAACACAGAGTCGCGCGCCTTCAACGGCGAAAGGACGCGCTGGTCAAGAAGTTTAAAGCTGCCCCCTAGAGGTGGCCCTCTTCCTGCAACGTCCTGATGACGAAGCGCAGGTGGAAAAGCTGCGACAGCGCCAGGCTGGCGGCGAGCGTGGCGCGGACCAGGAAGATGATCATCGCCTGCATCGGATCGTCGGTGAACGTCGCCTGGGTGGCGGTGAACGACAGCAGGACAAGGATCGACAGGATCGGGATGCTGAGCAGGCCCACGCCCTTGGGCGCGTTGACGGTCGGCTTGCCGTCGCGGCCCCACAGCATGGGCACGAGCGCGCCCTTGGGGATGCGCTTCCACGCGCCCTGTGCGGTGGCGGCGATGATGGCCAGGGCGGCGATCGATAGACCGTCGCCCAAAACGCGCAGCGTCGTTTCCATGCTCTAGACCGTCACCTGGGCGCCGAGTTCGACCACGCGGCCGGGCGGGATCTTGAAGAAGTCCGTCGGATTGGCGGCGTTCTTCATCAGGTAGATGAACAGGCGGTCCTGCCACAGCGGCATGCCGCTGTTGACCGACGGCACGATCGAGCGTCTCCCTAAGAAGAAGCTGGTGGCCATGATGTCGAACTTCAGCCCCTGCTTGCGGCAGACCGCCAGCGCCTTGGGGATGTTCGGGCTTTCCATGAAGCCGTAGTTGACGATGACCTTCTTGAAGTCGTCGTTGACCTTCTCGATCGTCACCCGGTCCTCTTCGCGCACGCGCGGCGTCTCGGTGGTGCGGACGGTCAGGATGACGTTGCGCTCGTGCAGCACCTTGTTGTGCTTGAGG
>JAEXJH010000419.1 GCA_023445955.1 Pseudomonadota bacterium | reverse complement strand
GCCCTGGTCGGTCAGGAAGGCCTCCAGCGAGGTCACCGCCGGCTGGTAGCGATTGGCCACGGCCAGTTCCAGCCAGACGAAGCGGATCTCGCTGTTGCCCTGGGCCGACAGCCCCAGCGCCTTGTCCAAGTTCGCCAGGCGCTCGTCGGACAGCTTGCGCGGCAGGCTGGCGATGAAGCGGGTGCGCTCGGGCGTGCTCCAGGCCTTCCACTTGGCCAGCGGCGCCGGGCCGCCCTGAGCATAGGCCGTCGCCAGGGCGTCGACCGCGGGGAAGGCGGCCGACTTGATGTGCACCGCGTTGTCCGGCAGGCCTACCTCGTAGACCCACTTGTCGATGCCGATCTGCGCTTCCAGCTTGGCGTCGCCCTTGATCAGGTTCTGCCGCAGGTCGGCGACGAAGCCGGCCGTGGTCTGGCTCTGGAAGGCGTGGCGGGCGAAGTAGCTCTTCAGATAGGCGTCCCAGCGCGGCCGGCCGACGGCCTTCTCGATGGTGCGCAGGAAGGTCGCGCCCTTCTGGTAGGCGATGTCGGTCATGCCGTCGTCGGGATCGCGGCCGGTGAGATCTAGGTGCAGGCGGGTGTCGGCCCCGGTCGGGCCGCCGGCGTCGGCGATGGCGGCCTGCAGGTCGCGCCAGCCGAGGTCCGCCAGCATGTCGGCGCGCGGCTTGCCGTACAGCTTCTCCATGATCCGGTTCTCGAAATAGTCGGTGAAGCCCTCGTTCAGCCAGAAGTCCGACCAGGTGGCGTTGTTCACGAGGTTGCCCGACCACGAGTGCGCCAGCTCGTGCGCCACCAGGCTGACCAGCGAGCGGTCGCCGGCGATGATGGTCGGCGTGGCGAAGGTCAGGCGCGGGTTCTCCATGCCGCCGAACGGGAACGACGGCGGCAGCACCAAGAGGTCGTAGCGCCCCCAGGCATAGGGGCCGTAGAGGCTCTCGGCGGCGGCGACCATCTTCTCGACATCGATCAGCTCGTTGGCCGTCTTCTTCATCACCGACGGCTCGGTATAGACGCCGGTCCGCTTGCCCAGCGGGGTGAAGGTCAGGTCGCCGATCGCCACGGCGATCAGGTACGAGGCCACCGGCTTGTCCATCTTGAAGCGGTAGGCGCGCGACCCGTCGGCCAGCGGTTCACCGTTTGGCGTCAGCATGTTGGCGCTCATCACCGCCTTCAGCCCCTTGGGCGCGACGATGCGGGCGGTCCAGGTCTGGCGGATGCCGGGGCTGTCCTGGGTGGGGATCCAGCTGCGGTTGAGGATCGCCTCGCCCTGGCTGAACAGATAGGGCGACTTCTTGCCAGCCGTCTGGGAGGGCGTCAGCCATTGCAGCGCCGCGCCGTCCGGGGCGCTGTCATAGCTGACGACGATGCGCTTGGCGCCGTTGAGGGTCACCGTCAGCGGCGCGCCCAGGATCGGATCGGCCTTGCCCACGGTCCACGGCAGCGCCTTGCCCTTGGCGTCGGTGACGCCGTGGATCACCAGGCCCTTGGTGTCGAGCACGACCTCCTTGGCGTCCGGCGCGGCGGCGATATCCAGCGCCGCCTTGCCCTTCATCTGCTGGGTCTTGAAGTCGGCGGTCAGGTCCAGGTCGACGTGCGTGACCCGCGCGACCAGCGGCTGGGCGTAGGAGTGGATGTCGCGCGCCTCGGGCGTCTTGAGGATCGCCGGGACGGGCCGCGCCGCTTTTGAAGAGACTTGGGCGATGGCCGGCAAGGCGGCGCCGCAGAGCAGGAGCGACAGCAGAAGGGCGCGGGCTTTGGAGGTCATGAGTCATCCCTGAGCGAGGGGAGGACTCATGCGCCTTCGGGGCGCCAGGCGTCCACCTCTTCGTAGGTCGCCGCATACCCGACCGGGAAGTTCACCGACCGGGCGATGAAGCAGACCTTGTGGATCTCGTGATGGATGGCGTCGGCCTTGGCCAGGTCGGCGCCGCGCTCGACCTGGATGTGCGGCTTGAGGGTGGCGGACAGGAAGCGACCGGCGCCGTCGGGCGTGCTCTCGCCGACGCCGATCGGCTGGTCCTGATAGCCGCGCACGACGATCCCGGCCACTGACGCCAGGTGCAGGTACCACAGCATGTGGCAGGCGCTCAGCGAGGACAGCAGCAGGTCTTCGGGATTGTGCAGCGTCGGGTCGCCGCCCAGCAGCGGGTCGTTGGAGCAGGTGATCGGCGGCTTGCCCGGCGTGGCGATGGTCCAGGTGCGGTCGTAGCCGCGATAGGTGCGCGTGCCGTCGCCCC
Organism: Pseudomonadota bacterium; assembly: GCA_023445955.1. GTDB lineage: Bacteria > Pseudomonadota > Alphaproteobacteria > Caulobacterales > Caulobacteraceae > Caulobacter. The sequence continues at coordinate 1,405 of JAEXJH010000419.1, read as the reverse complement.
GGTCGCCGGTCCATTCGATCAGGCTGGTATAGTCGTGCTGCTTGGCCATCACCGTTTCTCCGGCGGAACGTCCTTCAGCCGCGCGGTCATGGCGGCGATCTCGTCCCGGCTCCAGCGCGTGTGTTTGCGGGAGTCGCTGGCGGGGTGGAAGCCCAGGCCGAGTGAAATGTCGGGCGCGCGGTAGGCCTGTCGCGGCCGGACCGGGCGGGGCGCGAGACCGCCGCCGCAGGTCGGGCAGACGTTGTGGAGCACGTCGTCGGCGCACGTGACGCAGTAGGTGCACTCGTAGCTGCAGATGCGGGCGTTCAGAGCATCCGGCGCCAGGTCGACGTCGCAGAGTTCGCAGTTGGGACGGAGCGCGAGCATGCAAAACCCCTGGCGGTAGGCCCGCTCGCTATCGCAAACGGCCGCCAGGGGAAATGACAGGGATCCCTCGATTTCAGCCGAAGGCGCTTACGCCCCGTAGATCACCGAGATCGTCTCGGCCACGCAGGCCGGACGTTCCTCACCCTCGATCTCGATGGTGCACTCGTTCTTCATCTGCAGGCCGCCCGACTTGGGCTCGGCCGACAGCAGCTTCTGGCGCATGCGCACGCGCTTGCCGACCCGGACCATGCCGGTGAAGCGGACCTTGTCGCAGCCGTAGTTGATGCCGCGCGTGACGCCGGTGACGCGCAGGATGTCCGCGCCCAGCATCGGAATCAGCGACAGGGTCAGGTAGCCGTGGGCGATCGGGCCGCCGATCTCCTTGGTGGCGCGCTCGACGTCGACGTGGATCCACTGGTGGTCGCCGGTGGCCTCGGCGAACAGGTTGACGCGCTCCTGGGTGACCTCGACCCAGTCGGACACGCCGATCTCCTGGCCGACCAGGCTGGCGACGTCGGCGTAGGCGACTTCCTTCATGGTATTCTCTCCCTCGAACAGTTGTTCGGATAGAGACCAGTCCCGACCTGCGGGGTCAAGTTAGGATCAGACGATCCGGCTCTCGCCCTTGCCCCAGTAGGCGTCGCGGATCAGGCGCTTGTAGAGCTTGCCCGTCGGGTGCCGGGGCAGCTCGGCCATGAAGTCGATCCGGCGCGGGGACTTCACGTGGCTGAGGTTGGCGCGGGCGAAGGCCATCAGTTCGACGGCCAGGGCGTCGCGGTCCTCGGCCTGGTCCATCGGCTGGATGACGGCCACGACCTTCTCGCCCATCTCTTCGCACGGCGCGCCCACCACGGCGGCGTCGGCGACCTTGGGGTGGGTGATCAGCAGGTTCTCGATCTCCTGCGGATAGATGTTCACCCCGCCCGAGATGATCATGAAGCTCTTGCGGTCGGTCAGATACAGATAGCCCTCCTCGTCCACCCGACCAATGTCGCCCAGGCTGGTCCAGCCATGGCGATTGGCGGTAGCGGCGGTGCGT
>JAEXJH010000418.1 GCA_023445955.1 Pseudomonadota bacterium | reverse complement strand
GCCCTCGCCCCCGAAGCCGCCCGCGACGCCGCGCGCGCCGAGGGCGACGATCCGGCCGAGCCCGAAGCCCTGTCGGCGGCGCTGGGCGAACCGATGATCTCCGACCACCGACGGATCCTGGCCACGGGCCTGTCGCGCCTGCGCGGCAAGATCAAGTACCGCCCGGTGGTGTTCGAACTGACGCCCGAGGAGTTCACCCTGTCGACTCTGCAGCGCACGGTCGAAGCCATCGCCGGCGTGCCGCTGCACAAGCAGAACTTCCGCCGCGTGGTCGAGCGCGAGGAGCTGGTCGAGGGCTTGGGCCGCCTGGACGCCGAGACCGGCGGCCGTCCGGCCGAGCTGTTTCGCTTCCGTCGCGAGATGCTGGCCACCCGCCAGGCGACGGGGCTGTCGCTGCCGCTGCTGCGGGATTGATGCGAAAGCGAAATCACGCCTAAGCTCGCCTCAAGATGGCGAACAAGAAACTGATGATCATCGCGGGCGGCGTGGCCGCCTTCGTCCTGGCGGCAGCGGGCGTCGGCCTCAGCGTCTATGTCCTGCGCGACGCCGCGCACGAGGAGACCGGCCAGGCGCATGACGATCCCCTGCAGATCGCCGGCGCCAAGATCGCCTTGGAGAGCCATTTCCCGGACGCCCAGCTGAACTTCGGCGAACAGTTCGTCCACTGGGATGGCGACATGCCCTCGGTCTGCGGCCACGTCGACATCATCGAGCAGCAGGACTCGTTCGACGGCGAGGAACGGTATGTCTTCTCGCAAGGCGCCCTGGTCGTCGAGGAGGTCGACGGCACTGACGTCGTGAACCAGAAGTGGTCCGACGTCTGCGAGTGAGGTTGCAGATCGCCCGACGCGCGCCGATGGTGCGCCGATCTGAGGGGGAGCGTCGCGTGTCCAAGATCCTGAACCTGGCCGTCAGCGTGTCCGCCGCGCTTCTGACCGTGTCGAGCACGAGCGCCGAGCCGCGCACCGCCGGCATCAAGGACGCCGACACCCGAGAATGGTGGAAGATCACCGAGACCCTCAGCTCGGACGCCATGGAAGGCCGCGACATCGGCTCACCCAGCCATGACCGCGCCAACCAGTGGGTCGCTGAGCGCCTCAAAGCCGCGGGCCTGAAACCGGCCGGCGACAATGGGACTTTCTTCCAGAGCTTTCCTGTTCACGAGTCCAAGGTCGAGAGCGCCGACGTCTCGGTGGTCCGCGACGGCGCCAGCACGCCGTTGAAGTTCCTGCACCAGTACACCGTTCGCGCCGCCGACGACTTGCCAGCCAGCCTGGATGCGCAGCTGATGTTCGGCGGCTATTGCCGGCCCGAGGACGTCGCCACGGCCAGGGGCAAGGCGGTGATCTGCTTCGACACCCGACGCATGGGGATGACGACCTCCGCCCAGCGCATCGCGGCGGTTCAGGCCGCCGGCGGCGTCGCAGTGATCCAGGTCGCCGATCCCTATTTCACCATCGAGCCGGCCCGCTGGCCGTTCGCCTACGCCCGCTCGGTCAATATCGCCGACACCGCGCCGCCCAAGACTGGCGGCCTCGTGGCGATGTCGCTACACGCCGACGCTCTGGCGCCCCTGATCGCCGGTTCGAGCCAGGACGCGGCGGCGCTGCTGAAGGCTGGCGGAAGCAAGGCCCCGCTGGCGGCGTTCGACGCTCCGGGACGGCTGAAGGCGACGTTCAAGGTCTCGACCCGCGACTACAAGGCCACCAACGTCCTGGCCGTGCTGCCGGGCTCGGACCCGAAGCTGGCCGCCGAGCACCTGGTGCTGTCGGCCCACTTGGACGGCTACGGCCCGGGCGAACCGGTCAAGGGCGACGGCCTCTACAACGGAACCCTGGACGATGCGGCCTATGTCGCCCTGCTGGTCCGCTTCGCCGAGAACCACAAGGGCAAGCCGCTCAAGCGCAGCGTGCTGCTGGCCTCGTTCACCGGCGAGGAAAAGGGCCTCTTGGGCGCCAAGTGGTTCACCCGCCACCCGACCGTGGCCAAGACGAGCATCGTCGCCAATATCAACCTCGACCAGCTGCGGCCGCTGTTCCCGCTGAAGCTGATGACCGTAATGGGCCTGGCCGAGAGCGACCTGGGTGCCACGGCGCGCGATGTCGCGGCCGCGCAAGGCATCCGCGTCCAGGCCGATCCCGAGCCCGAGCGCCGCCTGCTGATGCGCGCCGACAGCTGGGAATTCATCCAGGTCGGCGTGCCGGCCGTGGGCTTCGTGTTCGGTTATGAACCCGGGACGGAGGCCGAGCGCCGCTATCGCGAGTGGTACGAGGTCCGCTATCACCGGCCCCAGGACGACATCGACCAGCCGATGGACTTCGAGGCGGCTCGGGACTTCAACCGGTTCTTCTACACGCTGTCCGAGACGGTCGCGAACGCGGCCGAGCGGCCAGGCTGGAACCCGCAGAGCCCCTACGCGCCCAAGCCCTAGGCGTCGCCCTTCTCGGCTTCCATGCGCGCCCGCCACTTGGCCTTCAGCGTGTGGGAGGTGTCGCGCGAGCCGTCCGGCGTCCAGCCGGGTGGACCGAAGACATAGCCCAGGGCCTCGCGCGGCGACTTGCTGCCGGCCACGTCCTTGCCGATGCCGATCCACTCATGGAAGACGTTGTTGAAGAGGTTGAAATTGCCCAGGTTCTTCACCGTGCCATAGCGGCAGGGCTCTTCGTCGACCTCGGGCACGAAGGTGCCGAACATCCGGTCCCAGATGATCAGGATGCCCGCGTAGTTGGCGTCCAGGTAGCGAGCGTTGCGAGCGTGATGCACGCGGTGATGCGAGGGCGTGTTGAACACCGCCTCGAACCAGCGCGGCATGCGCTTGATCGCTTCGGTGTGGATCCAGAACTGGTAGACGAGACTGATCCCCTTCTGGATCGCCACCATGGCCGGCGGGAAGCCCAGGAACGACAGCGGCAGCCACAGCAGCCAGGTGCCGGCGACGCCGCCGGTCCAGGTCTGCCGCAGCGCGGTCGACAGGTTGTAGTGGGTCGAGGTGTGGTGGTTGACGTGGCTGGCCCACCAGACACGGCGCTCGTGCGCCAGGCGGTGGAACCAGTAGTAGGTCAGGTCCTCCAGCAGAAAGACGGCGATCCAGGCCCAGACGGCGGTCATTGGGATCGTGAAGATCCGATGATGCCAGACCCACACTGTCGTCGCGAAGATCACGCCGCCGAACAGCAGGCCGGCCACGGTGCTGCCGAAGCCCATGGTCAGCGACATCGCCGTATCGCGGGCCTCGTAATTGGCCTTGGCCTTGCCGAAGCGGCCGATCAGGATTTCCAGGATGATGGCCAGCACGAAGAACGGGATGGCCATCTGGACGGGATCGAACGGGGCTTTCAGCATCAGGCGAGCTCTTTCGGCGGCCAGGCGTCGTTGTTGACGGCGAACACGGGCCGGGCGTCGCCCAGGCGCAGGGCCAGGCGACCGTTCGTCGGTTTCAGAGCGGAGATTTCGCTCAAGGGCAGGTCACGGGCCACATAGCTGTCGCCGCGCCGATAGAGCAGCAGCGCCAGGTCCCCTTCTCGGGCGATGACCCCCGCGCCGTCGGCGGAGACCCACACCGCGCTGGGCTTGTGGTCGGGAAACTCGAGCGCGACCAGCGCGCGGGCGGTTTCAGGGTCGAGCGGCGGGGTCGCCCTGGCCACCCCCATCCACGCCGCGAACGCCACAAGCAGAGCCACGGCGGCTATCGAGCCGCCCAACTGAATCAACAGCGCCTTGTCCAAGACCGACGCATCCCCCCGTAACTTATTGCCGTTTAGATTGCCGAGCGCGGGCCGACCGTCAAGCGTCGCTGGCGCACTGAAAACGAAAATGGCGCGCCCCTTTTCAGAGGCGCGCCATCGTCATGCGCCCGGGAGGCCGGGCCTAGAACTTGCAGACGTAACCGACCGACATGGTGTTCGAGCTCAGATCGCTCTTGGTATATTCCGACTTCGTCCAGTCGGCGCGGATGCCGTTCTTGTCGTCGAACTTGTACTGGGCGCCGACGCCGTAGTTCCAGCTGTCGCGGCTGCCATCGAAGTTCGTGGCGGCCGGATTGTTGGTGCTGAACTTGGTCGTGCCGTAGCCGACGCGCCCCAGAAGGTCGATGTTCGGCGTCACCGGCAGGTAGCCCACGGCGTAGCCGGCGACCTGGTGCTCCATCTTCACATTGGCCGGACCGCCCGGCGTATAGACCTTGTCACCATCGACGCCGCCAGCCACCTCGGCCTCGACACCGAAATTAGGCGTAAGCTTGGCGCCCACGCGTCCTTGAATAGCGCCGGTGTCAGCGCCGCGCGTCCGAGTTTGACCATAGTTCAGCGAACCATAGACCTCGGTCGAATTCTGGGCTTGGGCGAACATCGGGATCGCGAGAACCGAACCGGCGATCAGGGTGGCGGTGATGAGAGTCTTCATTCTTGTACTCCAATTCTACTCGTAGTCTTCAGCGCCCTCAGCCAGCTTGTGCTAGGCGGATAACGCGGCGGGCATGGGGCGGTTCACGGTCGCGTTTGAGGCTGTTCCGTGTCGTGACCGAAAAGCCGCACTGATGACGGCCGCGCCATCCGTGCTATCTACGAGTCAAACAAGCGTCAGAACGCGGACCCACAAGAGGCCCGCGCGTATCATCGGGACCGTCGTCTTGCCGCAAGCCGTCATCGCCGCCACGGGGCTGTACACCCCGCCCTTTTCCATTTCGAACGCCGAGCTGGTCGAGGCCTTCAACACCTTCGTCGAGCGCTTCAACGCCGCCAACGCCGAGGCCATCGCGGCCGGCGACGTGGTCGCCCTGGCCCCGTCCTCGCCCGAGTTCATCGAGAAGGCCTCGGGCATCAAGTCGCGCTTCGTGATGAACAAGGACGGCATCATCGATCCCGACCTGATGCGTCCGGTGCTGCCCGAGCGCAGCAATGACGAGCTGTCGATCCTGGCCGAGATGGCCGTCGAGGCCGCCAAGCAGGCGATCGAACGCTGGGGCAAGCCGGTCAGCGAGATCGGCGCGGTGATCTGCGCCGCCTCGAACATGCAGCGCCCCTACCCCGCCATGGCCATCGAGATCCAGCAGGCGCTGGGCATCGAGGGCTTCGCCTTCGACATGAACGTGGCCTGCTCTTCGGCCACCTTCGGCATCAAGACCGCCGCCGACTTCGTCACCACCGGCAGCGCCAAGGCCGTGCTGATGGTCAATCCCGAGATCTGCTCGGGCCACCTGAACTTCAAGGACCGCGACAGCCACTTCATCTTCGGCGACGTGGCCACGGCCGTGATCGTAGAGGACGCTTCGCAGGCCGAAGGCGGCTGGGATATCCTGGGCACGCGCCTGAAGACCCAGTTCTCCAACAACATCCGCAACAACTTCGGCTTCCTCAAC
>JAEXJH010000417.1 GCA_023445955.1 Pseudomonadota bacterium | reverse complement strand
GTCGTCTTGCGCTTCTCCGGCTTCATCCACTTGGCGACGTGCTCGCGGGCGAACTTCAGCGGGCCGATCGAGCCGGCCACATCCGTCAGCGCCGTGGCCTCGGGCGAGCGCGAGCCGAAGTCGGCGTTCACCGCCTTGGCGATCTCGGCCTGATGGCCAATCAGCAGGTCAATGCAGCGGTTCAGCCAGTCGATTCGCTTGTCGGCGCTGGGCGGTCCGTCACGCAGGTGCGCGGCCTTCTGACGCTGCAGGACATCGTTCATCACGGCCTTGTGGTCGTCGGCCGACAAATTCACGGGCGCATTCATGATGTTGAACTCCCTCCCCTGGCCCGGCCATGCGGCGCGGCGCTCATCTTATCGATGATAACCATGAGCGCTGGTCGTTTCTTATGCAAGAGAACGTCGTTCTTAACGCCTCGTAAGAACTCTCGGCCCTAAGGTTGCGCTCCAAGCGTCGGCGTTTCCGCAAGGGGAACCGCTGAACGGGGGAAGAAGAAATGTCGGACGTCGAAACCACACTGCGCGGTCCCGAAGCCTACAAGATCGCCGCGCGTGCTCTGGAGCTCATGGAACGCCACCAGGTGTGGCCGACGGCATTGAATTTCGAGCTGTGGACCCACTATGTGGCCGATCCCGACGGCGCCCTCGCCCGTGAACTGACGCGTCTGATCTCGCTGGGCGAGCCAATGACCGAGCTGGTCAGCGAAGAGCTTGCCGCCACCTACCTGCCCAAGGCCCGCCTGAACGAACAGATCCGCGACGCCGGCGACATCCTCTCCAAGGAACTGGAAGCGGTCTCCAAGGCCATCCAGAACGCCCAGAAGTCGAACGCCGCCTTCGGCAAGGAACTGGCCGGCGCGACCAAGAGCCTGGACAAGACGACCGACGTCGAGGCCATCAAGACCCTGGTCGGCGGCCTCGCCGAAGCCACCCGTCGCGTCCACAAGGAAAATCAGTCGCTGGAATCGCGCCTGGCCGAATCGACCTCGGAAGTCGAGCGCCTGCGCGAGCACCTGGAACAGGTCCGCCGCGACGCCACGACCGACGGCCTGACCAACCTCGCCAACCGCAAGGCCTTCGACGAAGAGCTGGAGCGCGCCTGCTCCGAGGCTGACGAACACAGCGCCGGCATCTGCCTGGCCGTGCTCGACATCGACCATTTCAAGGGCTTCAACGACACCTGGGGCCACCAGACGGGCGACCAGGTCATCCGCTACGTCGCCTCTGTGATCGGCCGCGTCGCCGCCCCGCCGCGCTTCGCCGCCCGCTACGGCGGCGAGGAATTTGCGATGATCTTCCCGCGCGAAGACTCCGCGGTCGTCGCCACGGTCCTGGAAGAAATCCGCGTCGAGGTCTCCTCGCGCATGCTCAAGCGCCGCTCGACCAACGAGGACCTGGGCGCCATCACCATCTCGTCGGGCTTCGCCGAGCGCCAGCCCAACGAGAGCGGCCACTCGATCATGGAGCGCGCCGATGCGGCGCTCTACGCCTCCAAGCGCGGCGGCCGCAACCGCGTCACGGCGGCGGAATCGATGCCGGCCTCGGCCAACGCCGCCTAATCAGCTTCAGCAGAAGACCTACTGTCGCGCCGCCGGTCGAAAGATCGGCGGCGTTTCCTTTTGAAAATTCCGCTAGCCTTCCCAAGGGGCAAAGGCGCCTAGACTCTCCCAACGAACAAGGGAGACCCAGGCCGTGGACTACCAGAAGATCCGTGTCTCGACGGAAGGCGGCGTCGCCACCGTCACCCTCGCCGATCCGTCGACGCTGAACGCCGCCAGCCTGGAGATCGCGCGCGAGCTGATCCACGCCTTCTCCTCCATCGCGGCGGGCAAGATCGAGGCGCGCGCGGTGATCCTGACTGGCGAAGGCCGCGGCTTCTGCTCGGGCGCCAACCTGTCGGGCGGCGGCGCGGCCGGACGCGAGCTGGACGTCGACGGCAAGCCTGACGCCGGCTCGGCGCTGGAGAACACCTACAACCCGCTGATGACCCTGCTGAAGGACTTCCAGCTGCCGATCGTCACGGCGGTGAACGGTCCGGCGGCCGGCGTCGGCTGCTCGATCGCGCTGATGGGCGACATCATAGTGGCCGGCGAGAGCGCCTATTTCCTGCAGGCCTTCCGCCGCATCGGCCTGGTGCCCGACGGCGGCTCGACCTACCTGCTGCCGCGCCTGATCGGCAAGGCGCGGGCGATGGAAATGATGCTGCTGGGCGACAAGATCCCGGCGGCCACCGCGTTGCAGTGGGGCCTGGTCAACCGCTGCGTCCCCGACGCGGAGCTGATCCCGACCGCCCACGCTCTGGCGCTGGAGCTTGCCAAGGGGCCAGCGGCGCTGGGCGCGATCCGCAAGCTGGTGTGGGACAGCCTCGACAGCGACTGGACCGGCCAGCTGCACGCCGAGCGCAAGGCCCAGAAATTCGCCGGCAAGACCGAGGACTTCATCGAAGGCGTCAGCGCCTTCCTTCAGAAACGCGCGGCGGCGTTCAAGGGACGCTAGCGGCCAACTGCAGCTGGAACAGAATCTCGACGGCCTGGTAGGCGCGATCCTCCGGCACGAAGACATGGTCGTGGTTCAGCGCCGCGACCATGTTGCAGGCGATCCCAGCCTGCGCCAGCGCGGTCGCCACGGCGGCGGTCAGGCCGACGCCGTCGAGGGCCGAATAGACGTTCAGAGTGATCAGAGCCATCGGCGCCTCGACCGGGAAGCCGGCTGCCTGCGCCGCGTCGCGCTCCAGGATCAGGCTGACGCCCTCGACCTCGCGGAACATGGCCAGCGGCGCCAGCGCGGCCCAGTCGCGATCGCCGGCAGCGCAGAAGACGTAGGCGCCCGGTTTCAGCTCCGGCGTCATGCCGGCGACCATTTCCCGAGCGTCGCGAACGACTTGCATCACTTTTCGGACGTCGCGAGATAGGGCTTGTAGCTCTTCTCTTCGACGATCTCCGAGCCGGCCGCCGCGTTGATGGCGCGCTTGATGGCCGCCCGCTTGTCGTTATCGATATAGACGCGGCGGGCCAGGGCCACGAAGTCCGGGCCGAAGTCCTGGCGGCGCTCGCAGTCGCGCTTACCGTCTTCGATATCCCAGAGCGCGGCGTTCACGGCCGTCAGCTCGTCGGTCAGGCGCGCGATGTCGGCGTTGTCGGGCAGGTGCTGCGCCGCCGTGGCCTCCAGCAGGGCCAGCTCCTTGCGCACATTGGCTTCCTTGGCCGGATCGCCGATGCGCTGGGCCTTCACCCGCAGGATGGTGATCTTGTCGACCAGTTCGCCCGCCGAGATCGGCGCGAGGATGGACATTCAGGAAGCTCCGGACACCAACTTTTGGAGCGCCGTCCAAGCCGCGTCGACCGGCAGGGCGCTCATGCCGCTTCCGTAGTCCTCCGCGACCAGCATCTCAAGCCGCTGGGCGGCGGGGCGGAACTTCACCGACTTGCGGCGGTCTTGCTGGAGGGACAGTAGCGGCGCGCCGCCGGCGGCCAGCATGTGGCCAGGGCCGGCGTCGTTGGCTACGCCGGCGGCCAGACGTCCGGCCAGGGCGATGACCAACAACGGCCCTTTCACGGCCGTGTAGCCGTCGGTGCGGTTGCGCTCGGACTGTAGCGCCTGTGGGACCTCGCGGGTGGCGACGGCGGCGTCCTCGGCCTCGTCCGGACCGAAGAAGAACACCGGCGTCCAGCCCTGGGCGACGATGCGGCGAGCCAGATCGAAGTAGTTCTCCAGCGGCCAGCGCTTGTCCTGGCCGCCCGCGCCGGGCGCCAGGCCGACATAGGTCGGGCCAGCCGGCAGCATAGCCTCGGCGGCCTTCAAGGCGTCGGGGTTGGTCAGAGCCAAAGGCGTCGGCGCGCCCTGCCCGTCCGTGGCCAGACCCAGCAGCCGCGCCAGGCGGTCGGTGACGGCCACGGGCCAGTCCTTGTCGCGCGCGTGACGGGCGGCCGAGACGAAGCGGCCGGAAGCGCCGCGACGCGCCACGCCGCTGCGGCGCAGGTTCTCCTGGGTATCGATGACGAGGTCGAACTTGCGGCCGTCGAACGGCTTGCTCCACGGCAGGCTGTCCATCGGCCGCGCGCCGTTGCGGCCCTCCAGGATCACCTCGTCGACATAGCCGGCGATCACGCCCTTCAGGGCGCTGGCATAGACCGTCTCGCCCTTGGCCGCGCACCAGGTGATGCGCGCCTCAGGGAACGCCGCGCGCAGGCCGGCGATGAAGGGCAGCTTGATCAGGCCGTCGCCGATCACCTCGCCCATCGAATAGATCAGGACTGTCTGGACCATGGCCGTGTGTCGCCGCGCCGCCGTCACCTGTCCATCACGAAAATGTAAGTGAATACTCACTTGCGAATTTTGAGGACCGTGAGAAGCTCACCTCATGAGCGCCAAACCCCGCATCGAACGCGCCGCCCTTGAGGCCTTCGTCATCGACGGCGTCGACGCGACCACCACCAAGACCATCGCCGCCCGTGCGGGCGTGTCGGAAGGCGCGATCTACCGCCATTGGAAGAGCAAGGATGAACTGGCGGTCGGCCTGTTCATGGATTGCCATCGCCGCCTGTCGGCCCTGATCGAGGATGAGGCTCGCGCGGTCCAGGGCGTCGAGGCCAAGGCCGAGGCGCTGGTTCGCGCCTATTGCGCCGTGGCCGACGAGGACTGGCTGCTGTTCTCGTTCCACCTGCTGCAGCTGCACCATTTCCTGCCCTACTACCAGGAGGACGGCCGCGACCCGGTCACCCTGGTCGAGGACATCATCAAGCGCGCCATGATGGACATGCAGCTGCCGCCGGGCGATCCGCGCGTGCTGGCGGCCATGGCCATCGGGGTCATCACCCAGACCGCGCAGAACAAGGCCTATGGCCGCCTGGGCGACGACGCCCTGTCGGCCCACGCTCCCCTGATGACGGCGGCCGTCAAGGCCGTGCTCTTCGCCCGCTAGGAACCGAACACAATGCGCAGCGCGATGTTCAACGCCTACTACTGGGTCCTGTCGATCTTCTACGGCCTGTCGGCCGCGCTCTCGGCCCTGCTGCCGGGACGCAAGCCGGTGGCCTTCGCCCTGCGGCTCTACAGCCAGCGTATGCTGTGGGCGCTGTCGTTCTTCGCCGACGTGAAGGTGCAGCTGAAGGGCCAGGAAAACCTGCCCAAGGGTCCGTTCATCATCGCCGCCAAGCACCACAGCTGGGGCGACGGCTTCGTGATGTTCGCCCATGTCGACAACTTGAGCTTCGTCACCGGCGACCACCTGGAGAAGTTCCCGCTGGTCGGGGCGATCCTGAAGAAGTTCGGGGCCATCGTCGTCGACAGCTGCGGCGGTCCCGAGGCGCGCGCGGCGCTGTCGAAGAGCGCCGCCCAGGTCGCGGCCGAGGGCCGGCGCATCCTGATCTATCCCGAGGGCCACCTGGCCGCGCCGAGCGAGCGGTTCCGCTACCGGACGGGCGTCTACTACATGAGCAAGGATTTTGGCCTGCCGGTTGTGCCGGTGGCCACGAACCTCGGCTGCTTCTGGAAGCAGACCGACAAGATCAAGAACCCGGGCACGGCCACCGTCGAGTTCCTGCCGCCCCTCCCCCAAGGCCTGGAGAAGGACGAGTTCATGCGGCTGATGGAGACGACCATCGAAGGCCGGACGAACGAACTGATCGCCCAGGCGCGCGGCGAGGCGGTGAAGCCGTCGATGCTGGTGGAGTGGAACGGCCGAAAGAACGTGCCCAGCACCGCCAAAGAAGTCCCCGCTCATGGCTGATCCGGGATCGCCCGATCAAGCCAAACGCGTCCAGCGCGCTTCCACGGTGCTGGGTCTTTGGGGATTGGTCGTTCTGTTTGGAGCCGCTTGGGCGCTCGTCCTGGTCCTGTTCGCGGACGCGCCAGGAGCACTGTCGGATCCCAGGATCCTGGCGAACATCTACGGCGGCTGCGCCGTCGCGCTCTCCGCGGGCGTTGCGGCCATAGGCGGCTATTTCGGCGTCAGGTTGTCCAGGCCACGCCTGGTCCGGCTCACGGCCGTTCCGGCGATCGTGGCCATCCTCATCATCGTTGGCGCGATCGTCGTAGGCTGGATCTAGACCTCGACTGGGCACTCCGCCGGAACGCCTGCGAACGTGCCCTCAGCCCGCCGCTTGGCGAAGTGGGCTTGGGCGCAGGTCGAGGAGCATAGCAGGCCGGTGTCCGACCAGTAGAGCGGCGCCTCATCCTCGTGCTTGAAGGTCGGCGCGCCCCAGGCCAGGCCACATTCGACGCAAGACGGCGTGCGGGCCAGCATTAGTCGAGGGCTTCGGCGGCGGGCTGGATGGTGACGCTCTCGCCGCAGCCGCAGGCGTCGGTCTCGTTCGGGTTATGGAACACGAACTTCGACGACAGCTTGGTGATCTCGTAGTCGATCTCGGTCCCGATCAGGAACAGCACGGCCTTCGGCTCGATCAGGATGGTGACGTCCTTGTCCTCGACGACCTCGTCCAGCGGTCCCCGCTCGGCGGCGTATTCGAAGATGTACTCCGAACCGGCGCAGCCGCCGTTCTTCACGCCGACGCGCAGGCCCGCATAGGGCTTATCGGCCCGGTCCATGATCTCCTTCACGCGCGCGGCCGCGGCGTCGGTCAGGGTGACGACCTTGGGGCGCGGGCGGCGGGGACGTGCGGTGATCGTGGTTTCCATGGCTCTCGAACCGATCAGAACATGTTCAGTTGCAGCTTGGCCTCGTCGCTCATCCGCGAGGAATCCCACGGCGGCTCGAAGACCAGCTCGACGGCGCACGACTTCAGGCCCGGGATCTCCATGACCGCGTCGCGGACCCAGCCCGGCATTTCCCCGGCCACCGGGCAGCCCGGCGCGGTCAGGGTCATGTCGATGGCGACGTCCTTGGAGTCGCTGACATCGACCTTGTAGATCAGGCCCAGCTCATAGATGTCGACCGGGATTTCCGGGTCGTAGACGGACTTCAGCTTCTCGATCAGCTGGTCCGTGATCTTGTTCAGCTCGTCCTTGGAAAGAGCCGAGACAGGTTCGGAAGAGGCGGCGGCGTCGGTCATGGGCGGCTCAACTGAAGAAACTGCGGGCCTTGGCCAGCGCGTCGACAAACGCGTGGGCCTCGGCCTCTGTGTTATATAGGGCGAACGAAGCGCGCGCGCTCGACGTGACGCCAAATCGGCGCATCAAGGGCTCGGCGCAATGGGTCCCGGCGCGGACGGCGACGCCGTAACGGTCCAGCACCTGGGCGATATCGTGGGCATGGGCGCCCTCGACCGTGAACGACAGCACCGCGCCCTTGCCGGGCGCCTCGCCCAGGATCCTGATCCCGTTGACGCCGTGCAGCTGCTCGGCGACGCGCTCATAGAGGGCGTGCTCGTGGGCGAAGATCGCGTCGCGATCCAGACCGTTCAGCCACTCGATCGCCGCGCCCAGGCCGACGGCCTCCAGGATGGCAGGGGTGCCGGCCTCGAACCGATGCGGCGGGTCGGCATAGGTGATCTTGTCCATCGATACCGAGCCGATCATCTCGCCGCCGCCCTGGTAAGGGGGCAGCGCGGCCAGGCGCTCGGCCTTGCCGTACAGCACGCCGATACCGGTCGGGCCGTAGAGCTTGTGGCCGCTGAAGACGTAGAAATCGACATCCAGGGCCTTCACGTCGACCTTGGCGTGGACGATGGCCTGGCAGCCGTCCAGCAGCACCGGCGCGCCAGCCGCGTGGGCCAGGCGGACGATCTCGGCGACGTTGTTGACCGTGCCCAGCACGTTCGACATGTGGGTGACGGCGACCATCTTGGTGCGCTCGGACAGCAGGCCCTTGAAGGCCTCCATGTCGAGTTGGCCATCATCCAGCACCGGGATGAACTTCAGCACCACGCCCTTGCGCTCGCGCAGGAAGTGCCACGGCACGATGTTGGCGTGGTGCTCCATCTCGGAGATCACGATCTCGTCGCCGGCGTTCAGGCTCAGGCCGAACGAACTGGCGACCAGGTTCACCGCTTCCGTGGCGCTCTTGGTCCAGACGACTTCGGTCGGCTTGGCATTGATGAACTTGGCGACGGTTTCGCGCGCCTTTTCATAGGCTTCCGTCGTTTCGTTGGCGAGCGTGTGCAGGCCGCGATGGACGTTGGCATACGAGGTGCGGGCGAGATCCGTCATGGCGTCCAGCACCGCGTCGGGCTTCTGGGCGCTGGCGGCGCTGTCCAGATAGATCAGCGGCTTGCCATGCACGGTGCGCGACAGAATCGGGAACTGGGCGCGGATCGCTTCGACGTCGAGGGCCACTAGGCGGGGCTCCCCAGCTTGCGGGCGACCCAGGCGGCGGCGATCTCGCGGGCGGCGTCGTGCTCGATGCGGTCGACCACCTCGCCGACGAAGGCGACGGTCAGCATGGCCTTGGCCTCGGCCTGCGGGATGCCGCGCTGCTCGGCGTAGAACAGGGCGTTCTCGTCCAGCGCGCCGATCGTGTTGCCGTGGGCGCACGAGACGTCGTCGGCGAAGATCAGCAGTTCGGGCTTGGCGTCGATCTCGGCCTTGTCCGACAGTATGAGAGCGTGGTGGCCCATGCGGGCGTCGGTCTGGTCGGCGCCGGGCGAGACCACGATGCGGCCCTGGAAGACGCCGCGCGCTTGGTCGGTGACCATGCCCTTGCACAGCTGGCTCGTGACGCCATCGACGCCGGCGTGGGTGACGACGGTGGTCTGGTCGGCGTGGCGCTGGGCGTCCAGCAGATAGGCGCCGTCGAGGCGGACCTGGGCATGAGCGCCGGGATGATTGACCCGCGTCTCGATCCGCTGGCGACGCGCGCCCGAGGTCAGGACGGTCTGGGCATAGGTCGCGCCTGGAGCCAGGACGACCTCGGCGGTGACGACGTTGACCGCTTCGGCGTCGTCCTCGACCAGCACGATACGTTCGACCGAAGCGCCCTCGCCCACGGCGATGTCCAGCGCGACGTCCGATACGTAAGTCGAGGCGCGGCCTTCGTGGCTTTCCAGCAGAACCAGGGTCTCGCCGGCCTTGACCATCAGGCTATGGCTGGCGGCCTGCGAAACCTTGTCGGCCAACGCGACGAAGCGCAGGGCGACGACGCCCGAGGCGGTCTCGACGCCAGCGACCCGGTGGCCGTTGACGAACACGGTCTCGGCGCCGGCG
>JAEXJH010000416.1 GCA_023445955.1 Pseudomonadota bacterium | reverse complement strand
TTCGGCTTTCTTGAGGAGATGAAGGTCGACGAACGGACCCTTCCAGACCGAGCGAGCCATGGCTTACCTCTTCTTCTTCGCGTGACGCGACCGGATGATCATCTTGTCGGTCGACTTGTTGTGACGGGTACGAGCACCCTTGGTCGGCTTGCCCCACGGAGTAACCGGATGACGGCCACCCGAGGTGCGGCCTTCACCACCACCGTGCGGGTGATCGACCGGGTTCTTCGCGACGCCGCGAGTCAGCGGACGCTTGCCGAGCCAGCGGTTGCGGCCGGCCTTGCCGAGGTTGGTGTTCTGGTTGTCGGGGTTCGACACCGCACCGACCGTGCCCATGCACTCGCCGCGGATGTAACGCTGTTCGCCTGAACCGAGACGCACGATGACGAGACCGCGGTCACGACCGACGACCTGTGCATAGGTGCCGGCCGAACGGGCGATCTGGCCGCCCTTGCCCGGCTTCATCTCGATATTGTGGACGATCGTGCCGACCGGCATCTGCGACAGTTCCATCGCATTGCCCGGCTTCACGTCGGTCTTCTTGCCCGCGACGATCGTGTCGCCGACGCCCAGGCGCTGCGGCGCGAGGATGTAGGCGAGCTCGCCGTCTTCATACTTTACGAGCGCGATGAACGCCGTACGGTTGGGGTCATATTCCAGACGCTCGACGGTGGCCGGCATGTCCCACTTGCGACGCTTGAAGTCGATGAAGCGGTACTTCTGCTTGTGGCCGCCGGCGATGCCGCGCGAGGTCACGTGACCCTTGTTGTTGCGGCCGCCGGTCTTGCGCTTGCCTTCGGTCAGCGCCTTGACGGGCTTGCCCTTCCACAGCGACGACTTGTCGACGAGGATCAGGCCGCGCTGCGCGGGGCTGGTCGGATTATAGGATTTAAGTGCCATTTTCTCTGCCTCTTCCTACAATCAGACGCCCGTGGTGACGTCGATCGACTGGCCTTCGGCCAGGCGAACGATCGCCTTCTTCACGTCGCTGCGGGTGTAGGGCTTGCCCTTCCAGCGCTTGGTCTTGCCCTTGGTCACGAGCGTGTTGACGCTCACGACCTTGACATCGAACAGCGCCTCGACGGCGGCCTTGATCGCGGGCTTGGTCGCGTCATCCGCAACCTTGAACACGACGGCGTTGTTTTCGCTGAGCAGCGTCGACTTTTCAGTGATCACCGGAGCGAGGATGACGTCGTAGTGACGCGCATCGACAGTTTTTGCCTTAGCCATTGCAGCGGGCCTCCAGCTTTTCGACCGCCGCGCGGGTCAGGACCAGCGTGTCGGCACGGATGATGTCATAGACGTTGGCGCCGATGGCCGGCAGCGCGTCGACACCGATGAGGTTGGCCGAAGCCATCGCGAAGCTTTCGTGCACCGCATCGCCGTCGATGAAGAGCGCGCGGTTGCCGAGATCCATCTTGCCGAGCTTGCCGGCGAGCGCCTTGGTCTTCGCGTCCTTGAGTTCGAGCGTGTCGAGAACGACGAGCTTGCCGCCCTTCGCCTTGTCGCTCAAAGCCATCTTGAGGCCGAGGGTGCGGATCTTCTTGTTCAGCGAGTGGCCGAAGGTGCGGGCCCGGGGACCGTGCGCCTTACCACCACCGATGAAGATCGGCGCCTTGCGATCGCCGTGGCGAGCCGTACCGCCGCCCTTCTGGCGACCGAACTTCTTGCCCGTGCGGGACACGTCGCTGCGTTCGCGGGCGGCGCGAGCCGGACCACGGCGCTTTTCGAGCTGCCAGGCGACGACGCGGTGCAGGATGTCGGCGCGAGCGTCGACGCCGAAGACGTCGTCGTTCAGATCGATGTCGGTGCCGGCTTTACCGTCGAGGGTTTGAACCTTGACCTTCATGATCAGGACTCCTGTGCGCCGTCGGTGGCCGCGGTGTCGACGACGGTTTCTTCGACCGGCGTTTCGACCGGCGCGTCAGCCGGGGCTTCGTTGGTGTTGGCCGCGCTCTTGATGCCCGCCGGATAGGGGGCCTCGGGGTGACGCGGCAGCTTCACCGCATCGCGGACGAGCAGCCAGCCGCCCTTCGAGCCAGGGACCGAACCCTTGACGAAGAGAAGGCCGCGCTCGACGTCGGTGCGGACGATTTCGAGATTCTGCTGGGTGCGGTTGCGGGCGCCCATGTGGCCGGCCATCTTCTTGTTCTTGAAGACGCGGCCCGGATCCTGGCGGTTACCGGTCGAACCATGCGCACGGTGGCTGATCGAAACACCGTGGGTCGCGCGCATACCGCCGAAACCCCAGCGCTTCATCGCACCGGCAAAGCCCTTACCCTGGGTCACACCCTGGATGTCGACGATCTGGCCGGCGACGAAGTGGTCGGCCGACAGTTCGGCGCCTACGTCGAGCGTCGCGTCGTCGGCGACGCGGAATTCGACGATCTTCGCCTTGGGTTCGACTTCGGCCTTGCCGAACGCGCCACGCTGCGGCTTCGCAACATTCTTCGCCTTCGCCGAGCCGGCACCGAGTTGAACGGCCACATAGCCGTCGCGGTCTTTATCGCGGACGGAAACGACCTGACAGCCTTCGAGGCTCAGAACGGTGACGGGCACGTGGCGGCCGACGTCCTGAAACAGGCGGGTCATCCCCATTTTCTTCGCGATCACGCCAGTACGCATGATCATACTCCTCAACAGAGGCCGGGCGGACCATTCCGCACGGCTTGCGGGACCCCGTCAGACGCAGTCCGACGAGAACCCTCCCAGCCCGAAATTTCGATGCATCGCCCCGTCCGGGCTGAGGTGCCACCGTCCCGAAGGAGAGGTGACGAGACGGGGGACGCAGCCCGGTCTATATGTTTCCGAAGAAACGACCGGCGGTATCCACCCTATCGTTGTGCAGGCGCTGCAAGCGTCCTGCCGATAGAGACCCCGCTTTCGCGGGGGTTGCTGGCGCTTAGGCCAGCTTGATCTCGACGTTCACGCCCGCGGCGAGGTCGAGCTTCATCAGCGCGTCGACCGTCTGCGGGGTGGGCTGCACGATGTCGAGCAGCCGCTTGTGGGTACGCACCTCGAACTGCTCGCGCGACTTCTTGTCGATGTGCGGGCCGCGGTTCACGGTGAACTTGTCGATGTGCGTGGGCAGCGGAATCGGACCACGGATCAGCGCGCCGGTACGACGGGCGGTGTCGGCGATGTCGCCGGCAGCCTGGTCGAGCACGCGATGGTCGAACGCCTTGAGGCGAATGCGGAT